>CAZGOK010000012.1:0-20194 GCA_964527665.1 uncultured Sphaerochaeta sp. | reverse complement strand
CCCTTCCCAAGGAGCTTCCCCCTTCCCTGATCAAGCGCATCAACGACCAGAGCGATTTCCTAGCCAGGAACCTCTACCTAGACCCGCCACAACCAAAAGGTGCGATGAAGCTGGACGAGGATATAGGCAAAGCCCTGTACAAGATGGAGAAGGTACGCCAAATCCTTGCGGTCCTGCCTGGAATCGACTGCGGCCTGTGCGGATCGCCGACCTGCAGGGCGCTAGCTGAAGACATAGCCCAGAAGGAAGCGAGCATACGTTCGTGCGTAGTGCTCAAGCTCAAGGATCCCAAGGAGCTCAACGCACTGGCTAAGATATGGGGAGAGCGCCCTAGAGGGGCAAGCGCCTCGAAGGACGATCAAGAGTAGGGTTCTTGGCCTTCTCCGTCTCCAGCAGCTGCAGACCGGCTATCACCACAAAGGAGTCCTCATTCCCAGCATTGGCCAACAAGGCCTTGGCACCCTCATTGAGGTGCGAGCTTGTCATGGCCAACATCTGGTTGCGCCTCATCGTCCTGAACTCATCGGTGATGTTGTACAGGATTCTCCTGAAGGAGAGGATCGAGTTCTGCGCAGGGGAGAGGGGACGCAGGTCATTGCCCACCGTCGTGATGAGTGCATTTTCTATATCCTTGGCTTCAACGTCCTTGGTCACGTAGAGCTCCAGGCTCTTGGTAAAGTCAGTAAGGGTCCCTGCAATGCGGGGGTCGCGGTAGGAGCTGAAGATGAACAGCTCCTCCATGACATCGGTGTGGGCGGTCACCCCATAGGCTCCGCCTTGGGCCCTGACCTTCTCCCAAAGCTCACCTCCGGTCATTATCTGGCCAAGCAGGACCTGGGCGGCCTGCTCCTCGGTGCCCCGCTTGCTTGACCGCAGGGCATACGCTGTGTAGCTGACAGTCGATGGCAGACGATAGAGCTCCACTGCGTGCGTAAGGCCCTGGCTTACCTTCTCATAGGAACGAAGCCGTGGCTCCACCACCTCCTTCTCATCAAAGAGGAGGACAAACTCCTCATAGGAGGCGACAAGGGAGGAGGAGAGCTCCTCATCACAGCCGAGGTTGAGGATAAGGCGGTTGCGGTTGTTCAGCTTCTCCTGCAAGGCCTTGAACTCCTCTGCTACCAGGAAGAGCTGCTCGTCATGGAGGTTCTCCAGGAAGAACCACTGCTCAAGGCCCGCGAGCTGCTCGCCTTCATACTGTACGGAGCTGAAGATGGAGGAGGCTGATAACGAGGCGAAGCTGTGGGCTGAGTAGGTTATGCTATCGGTGTAATCACCTTTGAGGTTGGTGAGGGCCGCCTGCAAGCGATCGATGTCCCCTACATTGGAGGAGGTGAACAGGGTGTGCAAAAAGGAGAGTGCCTCTGTGAAATCCTCTACCAGGGTGCGTGTCCTGCACATCACCAGCATCCTGTCCGCCCCTTCGTAGGAGGATCCCATCTCCACATAGAGATTGGTGTCCCCCGTCAGGCTCTTGAGCTTGTTGGCAACCTCGGGGTACTCCATCTCCCCTATGCCGGTCATCTGCAGCAGCCGGATGTACAGGGGCAGGAGCATGAGCTCGCGCTCGGAGAGGTCCTCGATCTGGATGGCAAAATCAGCATAGACTATCTTGTTGCAGAACATCTTCTTCAGCGAAAGCGGGCGCCCTGCGATGCTCAGATTCTCATAGGTGTTGGGCTCTATGGTGGAGGGAAGGTCCTCCAGCTTGAGGTAGGGGACCTTCTGCTTGTCCTCTTCGGTATCCCCTGCCAGTTCAAACTGCAGGAATTGTTCATTTTGCAAGGTGAGCTGCTTCAGCCCCTTCTTGCCCAGTGCCAGGCTCTGGCTCTGGGCATACTTCTCTATGGCAGCCACCTGACGCTTTTCGTGTTCTTTGTCACCTCTGACAGTGATCAGGCAGCGGTGCGGGTTGTCCAGCAGGTAGCGCTGTATCCACTCTTCAAAGTAGCGGGGGTTCTCCACAAGAGCCGCCTCAAGGGCTTGCAAAGGCGCTGTGGTCCCGATGGTTGCTGAAGGTGACTGGTCGACAAGCCACCCCTTGAGGGAGCGGATGAGGGCTCTGAAGCCGTTGGGAAAGCCTCCGGGGATCTCCTGCTGCTTGAAGCGAGAGCGCTTCATGGATGAGGCGATGAGATCGCCATCGATGCCCCGTTCCACAATGGCCTTGAGCGAGGAGAGGATTGCCTCCAGTGCATCGTCACAACGTTCTGCATCGATGCCCTTGAAGCCGACGGTAAAGGGCATCTGCCTGAAGTCCCCGCTCATGCCGCTTTCAGGGGAGATGTCCTTGCCAAGCTTTGAATCAAGCAGGGCCTTGTACAAGGGGGCGCCGGGGTTGCCCAGCAGGATGTCCACCAAGGTGGACAGTGTGATCAGGGCGAGGGGGTCGCTCGCTTCGCATGTAGCCCAGGAGAGAACCACCGAATCGCCATTGCTGCCCTCCCCTTCCTCAACAGGACTGGTGAAGGCTGTCGAACGGGGTGATTTCCAAGTTTCGGCAAGTGGGGGCATGCTGTCGACATTGAGCTTGGCATAGGAGGTCAGATACTCCTTTTCCAGCATCTGTAGCTTCTCGCCCACTTCCATATCCCCATAGATGAAGAGCTTGCAGTTCGAAGGGTGGTAGAACATGCTGTAGAAGGCAAGGAACTGCTGGTAGTTCAGTTGGATGATCTGCTGCGGGTCCCCACCCGAGTCAAAGGAGTAGGGGGTGTCGGGAAAGAGGGAGCGGATGCTGTTGCGTCCCACAATCGTGTCGTGGTCGGCACTGCCGCCGAGCATCTCGTTGTAGACCACACCCTCGAAGTGACAGCTATCACCGTCACAGACCATGCGCACCCCTTCCTGCTGGAAGGTCTCCTCCCGCAAAAGGGGGGCAAAGACCGCATCGGTATAGACTGAGAAGAGGTTGTCAAAGTCCTTCTTCAAGGGACTGGCTGCAGGGTACATCGTCCTGTCAGGATAGGTCATGGCATTCATGAAGGTGTTGGTGCTGCCCTTGAGGAGGGTCATGAAGGGATCGCGCACCGGATATTTCTTCGACCCTGCAAGGCAGCAGTGCTCCAGGATGTGAGCGATACCTGCATCGTTGTTGGGAAGGGTCCTAAACACATAGCTGAAAAAGAGTTCCTTGTCATCATTGACCACCTGATAGACTTCCATCCCTGTGGTTATATGACGAAAAAGATACCCCGTTGCCTTGTACTCCCCAAGCGAGGAGACCTCAGATAGAACAAATCCAGAAACCTCATCGCCAACGGTCCATTCTCTTCCACTCATTGCTCTTATGCTCCTACTCAAAGGCGAACACTACCATGAGTATGGGTGATTGACAACCCATAGGGCAAAGACTACCCTTGAACCATGGTATACATAGGAAGTCACACAAGCATCGCAGGGGGTTTGGAGAATGCAGCCATCGAGGCAAGTGCTCTCGGAGCCACCGCTTTTGGCATGTTCACCAAGAACCAACGCCAGTGGGCGTCAAAGCCCATCACCGAAGAACAGAGCGCCACGTTCAAGCGCACCCTCAAGGAGCTCGGGTTCACAAAGGACCAGGTACTCCCCCATGACAGCTACCTCATCAATCTGGGAAACCCTGATGACCTGAAGCGCAGGCAGAGCCTGGACGCCTTCATCGAGGAACTAAGGCGAGTCCATACCCTGGGCCTGGACAAGCTGAACTTCCACCCCGGCTCGCATGTGAACAAGATAGACCGAAAAGGCAGCCTTGAACTGGTCAGTGAGGCCTTGGATGAGGCGCTCAGGTCCACTGAGGGGGTGAGGGCGATCATCGAGACGACAGCTGGCCAGGGCAGCAACCTGGGCTCCTCCTTTGAGGAGATAGCACAGTTGTTGGAGATGAGCAGCTTCCCCGACCGGCTGGGGGTCTGCATAGACACCTGCCACATCTTTGCCGCAGGCTATGACCTGCGTAGCGAGGAGTCCTTTGACCAGACCTTTGAAGCTTTTGACAGGATAGTGGGGCTGGACAAGCTTGCAGGCATGCATCTCAATGATGCAAAGATTGCGTTGGGCAGCAAGCTCGACCGCCATGAGAGCCTTGGCAAGGGTCAGATAGGGATGGAGCCTTTCATCCGCATTGTACAGGACGCGCGTTTCAGGGGCATCCCCCTGATCTTGGAGACGATCGACAGTTCGCTCTGGGCACAGGAGATCGCCTTGCTTACCACCCATGCAAACAAGATGCAGTCATGAGCAGGAAAAGCCTCCCCTTCCCCAAACCCCTCCTATTCGGTCATCGCGGCTACTCCAGCCTGAAACCTGAGAATACCCTCGCCTCTTTCCAGCTCTGCGTAGAGCGGGGCATCCCCGGCGTCGAGCTTGATGTACAGCTGTGCAAAACGGGGGAGCTGGTCATAGTCCATGATGCGAATATGAAACGGGTGGGTGGTATGGACGCCTTGGTCTCAGATCTCAGCTTTGATGAAGTGAGAAGCCTTGATGTGGGAGAGGGGGAACAGGTCCCCCTGCTCAGCGAGCTGTTTGCGCTGTGTGGGGAGAAGCTCTACTATGATATTGAGCTGAAGGTGCCCGGTCTTAATGATAGGGGCCTTGCACACAAGACGTGGCAGACCATCAAGGCCTTCGCCCTGGAAGGGAGGTGCATGGTCTCCTCCTTCAACCCGTTTGCCCTACGTAGGTTCAACACGATAAGCAAGCATGCGCTGCCCACTGCCGTGATTTTTGATGAGATCCCTTCGGTTCCGAGGATCTTCCACCACGGGTGGGGAAGACATATCGGGGGTGCCAGCCTCCTCAAGCCGCCGATGGAACAACTCGACGAGGCTTTTGTGCAGAAGTTCAAAGGGCGCAAGCACTACAGCCTGTGCGTCTGGACCGTGGATGAAATTTCTGAGGGAACACACGCTGTGCAGATGGGTGCCGATGGTCTGATAAGCAATGACCCGGCCATCTTCCTCCCCCTTGTCGGGCTAGAAGAAGGAAGAGAGCAACAGCGATGAGCTGATCTGCCCGAAGCGGCGGAAGGCCTCCTTCTTGGCCTCTTCCTCCAGGGGGGCGAAGGCTACCGCCTCAACCTCCAGCGTATCGGATAGCAATGCACCCTTTTTTACACTCCACAGCTGAACACTGCCGGTAACGACCACCACACTCTGCTCCCCTATGCGAGCCTCATCGACCACCCCGGCCTTGCCCTTTATCACCAGGTCCGTCCCCGGGGCAAGCAGCAGCACCTCTTCAAAGAGTTCGTTCTCTTCCTCCTGTGCAAGGGGGAGGGCCTTGATGCCCAAGCCACGGCTAGCATAGAGTTCAAGCAGGGAGGTAAGGGCCTCCTGGGAGGTGCGTAGCGTCCCTGTATACTCGTACTCGCGTATGTCCGCCACAATATTCTTGTAGGCAAACCCTGAAACCAGGGAGTATGGAAATGCCATGCCATGCTTGTCCAAGGCCTCCTGCAACGGCTGGAGGGTGACAGATGATATCTTAGCTTCCAACTCCTGCATGGCTGAGGAGAAATCAACGGCGAAGCGTATTGAGCCGTTGCCCACCAGGCCGTAGTTGTACGGCACAAACTGGACAAACCCCTCTGATGCGGTATTGAAGAGAAGCGAGTCATCATAGCTTGCGCCCAGACTGTTCAGCGCTGCAAACTCTGCAACTATCGGGGCATTGAGCACCTTCGGTGAGAGCAGGCGGCTCTTTCGCCGCAGCTGGACCGTAGCGGTTGCCTTCAGGGGGTCGCTTTTGCCCACCGAGAATCGCAGGGCATTGATGAAGGTGACGCTTTTGGCAAGCAGGGCCTCGGTTTCGAACTTCTTGGAGGAGACAGGCCCCTCTGCTGCGATGAGGGCGGCATCAAAATAGAGCATGATCGCCTGTATATCATTGTTTGACCGGTAGGCAGCGTCTGCCTTGCGTATAAGAGCCGCTATATCCACATCCCGCTTGAGCACAGCGTTGTAGACGCTGGTGCGCTTGGACTCCAGCTTTGCCGTATCGGCAGTTGCAAGGATGTAGAACTGGGCCGGGGAACGGCCATCGCTCTTTGAGTATTCGTTGACGATGTTCAACCCGAATGCCTCGATGGCATCGGTGGTGGTTAGTTCACGGTAGTAGGTGCCCTGCACAGGCTCGCCGACAAAGCTTGAAAGCTGGTTGAGCAGGTCATCGTAGGCCATGAGCTTGGCATTGAACAGCAGTTGGGTATTGCCCTTGCCCACAAAAGCGGTCCTGCTTGCTGAGGCAACGGGGTTATAGACCCACCCGGGAAGGCCCTCCACCTGTGACCGAACCAAGTTGGTCAGGGAGGTGCAGGAGGTGAGAAGGGCCACCATCATGACCAAAGCACAAAGCCTATATCTGTATTTCATCGTATGCATCCTCTACCAAGTGTACGCCAAGCCAAGGCGCATGAACAGTCCTGCTCTATAGCTCTCCTCGCTAGTGACCCAGTGCCTGTTGCCCAACCCCAGTGCAAGCGAGTAGCCCCCAAGGTGGTAGCGGTAGGTAAAGAGGGCTGAACTGCCATACAACAGAAGGCTATCGACCAAGGAGTACCCCAAGCCAAGGGTGCACTCCATTGCAAGGGTGCTGTTGCGCCAGAACCCCGACTGCAGGCCAAAGGCCGCCGAAAGGGGAAAGGCGACGACAAAGCCGGCCCTCCCATAGAGGCTGGAGAGGGAAAGGCCCTCCCCTTGAAAATCCAAACCACCGCCCACTACCAGGCTAAAGGGGTAGAGCCCGATATCCTGGCTGTACGAGAGGTCAAGGCCAAGGCCAAGCGGAGAGGCGAGCATCCCAAAGAAGGCGAGCTCCACAGCCCTACCCTGCAGCTCCACCAGCCTCATGCCAGGAAGGAGGGCGGCACCTCCAGTACCAGCCAACAAGGAGAGAGGGTCAGACTCATCTCCTACATGCTGGACCATCGCACTTCCCCATCTCTTGCCCTGGGCATCGACCCCCTTGTAGGGGGAGCCTTTGCGCAGGATGGAGCGTGAGGCATATCCGGTTGCATAGGTGTAATCGACCACCGGCGATGGCTCTGCCTCCATGAGGGCGAGAGCGTCATACAGGAGCATTGCGGTGAGCCTGCGCTCAAGTTCCTTTTCAAGGTTGCGAGCATCGTCAGCACTCAAGCAAAGCTCGAGGGTTCGCTCCCCATAGGTGAAGAGCAGATTGGCAGAGAGGGAATTCTCCTCCTCAGAGAGGACCTCTCCAATGAGGACCGAGAGCTCCCCCTCACCGTCCATGCGGCTGAGCAGGGATTGCTCGCCAACGCGTCGGACCACAGTGCCCAAGAGGGCATAAGAACTTCCCTGCCCCGCCGTCTCGACTACGAGCGTCGGTCGGGCAAGCAGGGATGAGAGAGAGAGGAGCAATAGGATGGGCAGTAGGGCTCGCTTCAAAGCTCAGAGCCCACCTTGATGATCTCCTGGACCAGTCTTGCACTATCTTCCATGGCAGGCAGGGCGGCCCACTCAAACCTTGAGTGGAGGTTGTGCCCTCCGGTAAAGATGTTCGGACAGGGTATGTTATGCTCATTGGCCATCCTGGCCCCATCGGTGCCTCCCCTGATGAGCGCTTCCTGAAGGTCCATCCCCAGGCGCCTTCCTGCTTCATAGAGGTTGGTCATGGCGATGGGTTTCTGCTTTGCGACCATGGCCATATTGTAGTAGACGTGTTTTGCATCGATGCTGACCTTCCCCTTGGGGTAGAGGGCCTCTGCACTCTTGGCAAGCAGACGCAGCGCCTCGATCCTCTGGTTCAGGCGGTCAAGGTCAAAATCCCTGAGATAGACGGTGAGGTCGACCTCGGTGGCTGTCCCGCTGATGGTATGGGCACAGTAGTAGCCGTAGCGTCCGTCGGTAGCCTCAGGGCTCTCTGCCTGTGGCAGGGCGTTGATAAAGTAGGCAGCCATGGTAAGGGCATTGACCAGCCTCCCCCGAGCAGCACCCAGGTGGTAGCTCACCCCGGAGAAATGGACATTGACAGTGGCGGCATTAAAGCATTCGCTCTCCACTTCAAAGCGCTTGCCCCCATCGATGGTATAGCAGTATGCACACCTGATCTTGTCGTAGGGGAAGGTGTCCATTCCCGCTCCTGTCTCCTCATCACTGGTGAAGATGAGTTCCAAGGCGCCGTGGGGTATGCTCGGGTCGTCGCTTAGGGATTTCGCCACTGCCATGATGGCGGCAACCCCCGCTTTGTCATCGCTGCCGAGCAAGGTGGTGCCGTCGGTGACGATGAGCGTCTCTCCCTTATACTGGGCGAGCTCTTCGTTATCCTCTACTTTGATGGTATGTTCCTTGTTCAGGGGGATGTTATATCCGTTGTAGGATTCGATGACACGGGCCTTCACCCCGTTGCCAGGGACATCGTCTGCGGTATCGACATGGGCCATAAAGCCGATGGTAGGCACCACATAGTCGAGGTTGGAGGGGATGCGCGCGATGACCACCCCGTGCTTGTCGATGTGGATATCATTGATGCCCATCTCCTTGAGTTCAAGGACAAGCAGGTTCAACAGGTCCCACTGCCCATCGGTGGAGGGACTCTTTGTGGCGACGACAGTGTCGTCGCTCATGGTGTCAATAGCAACATATCGTAGGAATCTCTGAAGGATATCTTCAGCAAAAGCTGTTCTCATGGGGTTACTCCTTAGGGGCATTATTTCACAAAGCCAACCGGTGGGCAACAAGCAAAGGCTCACAAGCCAAAAAAGACCCTCCGAAGAGGGCCAGAGCAAATAAAAAACGGTCTCAAACACTAAAATTATACTTCTTGAGCATAGGCTTCATCATGTCGATGACATTGTACATGGCAAAGACACAGATGATGATCCCGGTTACCACAAACCCCCGTTTCAGCGTTGTGCCCACAGCGATCATGCTCGCAGCGAGGGCATAGGCAACCTCAGGTTCGGTGGTGACCGAGATGAGCCACTCGTTGAAGGACTCGTCAAGGTCGCCGCCGAACTGGTAGTAGCGCCACACAGACATCACCGTACTGGCCACCACCCCTGCAGCTATTGCTATGGCAGTGGCTGCAGAGACCTTTCCCCAGAACACGACGGTAGGGATGCAGGCGTAGACAACCCCTGCTGTAAAGAGCACGGTGGTACGCGTCACCAGCTTTTGCATATCCTTCCAGAAAGGGACCCTTTGGGAGGGCGCCAGTGCCCTTGAGAAGACCTCAGCCTCGCTGAGCATCAGAGAGCGGTTCTCCTCCAGTTTCTGCTCAAGGGCGGCCATCTCCTCCTCACTGATCAGGGTACGGGCAAAATCCACCACCCTCTGGGCCTGGTCGGAGGCTTCCACATCATTTACTGCGTAGCAGAACTCCAGATACTGCCTGCCCTGCTCCTCGGAGAGGGTGCTGCGGACAATATCGGCACCTGTGGGATCACCTGTGGTGAGGGCCCTGCTGAGGTCCTCCTCCAGGTACTCCCATACCACATTCTTCTGCTCGTCAATGATCCTCGCCACCGTAGGGAAGAGCTCCTTGTCGGTAATCTTCGCCTTTGTTTGCGCCTCCCATCCCAACGAACACCCCGACAAGGGGATGACCAGCATGAACAATACTGCCCAGTTCAGGGTGCACTGCATCTTTCTTTCCATATCACACTCCTTTTGCTTCTTGCCAAAGCGAATCAATGCTTCTGCTCAACGGCCGGGAATGGCAAGGAATTCCCACCCAAACAGCAACGAGATACGAAACTTGGAACGGTCGGGAAATGTACGGTCCACTTGGGCATACTCTGATTCAAAGACACCGCTGGGGTCGCAGACCACCAGGCGCGGCTCGAGATACAAGCTTTTGGTGATGTGCCAGGTATAGCCAAAACCCACTTCGTTGAGGTAGAGAATGCCAGCATCGGGCTTGTCAGGACCGCTGAAAATCCCTATCTGCACCAAGGAGACCGAGAGGCAGAGCCCGCCTCTGAAAGGGTAGTAATCAAGGAACAGGCCAGACTCCCAGAGCCTCACCTCGTTGTACTGGAGGTCGCTTGTCAGAGAGAGGGGGATGCGAAGGGCAAACTCATCACCAAGGCCCAGCCTCAGCTCGGCCTTGGTTTGCAGTGTCGGCAGCAGCAGGGCATCCAGCGCCCTGAGGTCAACAGCGAGCGAGAGGGTGCTCTTGCCCTCTGCACACAGGGGGGAGAGGGAGAGGGACAGGCCCAGGACCATCACCAGCAGGAATCTTTTCATTGCTCACCTCTTGCTCTCCACCCTACCACCGGCGTCCAGAGGGAAGAATTCACCAAACTTACTACCCAAAATAGTGAAGATGGCCAGAAATATAGGAAGAATGGTGTAAAAAGCCTGCGGTAACCCTCACTTAATGGGGTCTGTATGGTGGATATCAGCAAATACAGGAAAACCAGGGCTCATAGTTTTCCTTTTCTTCCACTCTTGTGGTAGACTTGTAGGGAAAGAGCCTTCTTTTTTGTTATACTTACTAAAGCAAGGAGATTAGGGTGAAAAAAACTTGGTCAATTATACTTATCATTATCGCTTCCATTGTCATTCTCGGAGGTACCTACTGGTATTTTGGTATGAAAAAGCCGAAAACCCAGGAGGGCCCCAAGCCCACGACGGTAGTCGAAGCCGCACAACCAATGCCCGCTGAAGGCAAGGCAAAGGGGGACACCCCTGCCCTTGCAAAGACAGAGCCGCCCCTTCCCCAGGCAGTTGCCAGTCCAAAGGAAACTCCGGCTGAAACAAAACCAGTCGAAGCCAAGCCTGTTCCTGCACAGCCCATGCCCACCCCGGTAGCCCCCTCCATCGCCAAGGGAGGAGGCTTTGTCCTTCCCACCCTTGGGGCCAAGGGTGAAGGTGTTGTGACAGACAACACCACCTCGGTACTGGCAAGCGAGGGTCTTGAGCCCCGGGCAGAAGAGAGCACTGCCGTCGTCGCTGAAAAAGAAACAACCCCTGAGCCCGAACCAGTGGCAGAAGAACCTGTAATGGGTGAACCTGTCGTGCAAGAGGATCCGATGGTTGAGCCCATGGAGAAGGTTGTCCCCCTTGAGAGTCCCATCGAAGCAGACGTGGAGGAGGATCCGATACTCCCTGTTGTCGAGGAGGAGATCCCTGAGGTGGTGGTGGAAGAACCAGCTGCTGTAGTGATAGAACCCGCACCTGTTGACACGATTCCCATAGCAGAGAGCCCCATTGCTGAGGAACCACAGCCAAAGGATGAGAAGGCGACCATCAGGGCAAGCCTGTCGGTCTCCTTCCTGGATTATAACTTCCCCAAGGAGTTCTCCTCCCCTGAGAAGAGCTTCAATGTGAACATGGACCTCATACGTCAGAAAGACAATTTTGGTTGGGGTGGGGCTCTGGAGGTCGGCAAGAACACGACCACCGACATTATGCAGATAAGCCTGCTTGCCAAGACTGAGTGGACTCTTGGAAAGGGTAAGGTCACCTTCCCCCTTTCCATCTCCCTAGGTCCGACACTTTTCATCAATACAACCCTTGACACCATTGCCTTCGGCATGAATGCCAAGCTTGGTGCAGGGGTTACCTACACCATCTCAGAATCGTTTAGGATGTTCTATGCAGTGGGAGTTGGTGCAATCATGAACTTCAAGGACACCACGTCCCTACGGTTTGTCCTGGAGCCCATTAAGGTCGGCATCGGATTCAGCTTCTAGGCTCTTTGCCCTTGAGTGCATCGGCAAAGGAGGGGGCCTCGGAGGCATCGCCTGAGACCTCCACCACCTGGGGGATGAGGCTCTTGTCCCCCCACCCAAGGGCTTCGAGGATCTCCTCTTTCTGCTTGACGGCATTTCTGCCCAGAAAGCTGACGGACCCTTCATCCAGATAGAGGATAAGACCCTTTCGCACACCATGGACCTTGCCAAAGCCCAAACTTCGAATAGATGAGACATCCAAGGACCAGGCCTCCACACAGGGGGCCTTTCTTGTCCTTCCCTTCTGCACCCGCTGATAGAGCTTCACATCCTTTTCAGTGATGACCAGCCTTCCGCGTAGCAGGTCCCCATCCCCTGAAGGAGGGTTCTTCCCACAGAACAGGGAGTACTCATACCCCTCGCTCCTTACCTTCTCTACATCAGACTCGCTGACCCAGTAGGAGACAATGTAAAATAGGAAGACCAGGAAGAACAGCAAGGGGAATATCATATAGTACGCAACGATCCCTATCTGTACAGGGGAGACAAACACCACCACAAGGGTCAAGGCCAATAGGAGCAATTTCAAGAGGTTTTTCATACCCATGACTGTAATGCCTAGGGGGAAAAAAGAAAAGCCTCCACAAGGGTTGAAGCGCTTTGCCATAGGGCGGGCCTTTGCAGGTGGAGGCTACTATGAAACAATTTACAAACATGACCGGCTTTCTTATTCTCCTGATGATCCTCATCATGAGTTTCTCCGGTTGCAAAGAGGAGACTGGAAGATCTTCCCTGCGTCTGACCATGCAGGGCCTTGATGCCCAGGACCGCTCCATCGTACCAAAGGACACCCCCTTGGAAGTGTCTCGCTATGCAGTTACCGGTACTGGGCCACAGGGCAGCACCTTCGAAGTGCAGAGCACCAATCCCACCATTGAGGTGGAGGGCCTGCTCATGGGTAACTGGCAAATCACTGCAGTCGGGCAGAACAGTCAAGGGGTAAACCTAGTCCATGGGTATGCCGAATGTTCGCTCACCAGTGAACCGACCAATGCCCTCATCGAACTGAAGACCCTTGTAGGGACCGGAACGATGAACATCCAGTTCGCCTGGGACAGTACAAAGATCTCCAATCCGAACATCGATCTCTGGGTGACCGATAGCGACGGGATAAAGGCCAAGGTAACCCCGACAACCAACAACATGATCAACGGGTCTGTTTTCTACAGTGCAACCTACCCTGCCGGTTCCTACATGATACAGGGACGGCTGTACAGCGGAAGCACTTCTGTAGCCGGATGTGCCGAGGTTGTGCGCATTGTAGGGGGAAAGACAACTGAGGGGACTATCGACCTCGACCTCGACAAGTATCCTGAGATACCCAGCAGCCTTACCCTTATCAACAAGCTAGGCACCCCTATCGACTGCTCCATACGGGGCATTACCCCAACGGTTACGGCCTTGGAGATGATTACCGCACAAGTGTTGGTACCGGAATCTGAAAACAACAGCGACCTGGGGGTCTCATGGTTTTTAGATGGGGTGCTGATATCCAACACCTTGGAGTGCACCTTCACCCCAAGTACAGGCAACCATCGGTTGGACCTGATCGCAAAAGGAGCCCTTCTGGCCAGTTCCGGATCGGCCAGCATCTCTTTCAAAGCCAAAGTTGGAGGGACACCGGGAATCCCCGTGCTCGCCAAAACGGTTACGGACAATACCGATGGCTTGAAGATCAGCGGGAATACCAAGGTGGCATTCCTTCCTGACGGAAAGATTTTGTTGGCAAGCACAACCCATAGCACCCTACAGGTCTGTAGGATTGTCCGTGATACACTGGAAGTCGTCAGGACCTATACCCAGGCAGATGGATTCAATACTGCCCAGATCACCGATATCCTAGTCGACAAGGTCTCTTCCAGGGTGGCCATAGCCGACAACCTTGCCCCGGGGATCACGCTCTACCAGTACAATGCAGGCAACACATCCCTGACCAAGCTCTTTTCACGGGATAATCTGGCCTTCAAGGATAGCACTGCAGAGAGGCGGTTTGCCAAGATCAGCACCCTGATGCTCGATCCCATAACAGGCATACTCCATAACGCTGTACCTGACGACCATATCCTGCCCAAGTCCAATTTCATGGCAACAAAACAATCGGAGTTCGCAATAAATGGGTACACGCATTGGCTATGGGAAACCGATCCTTCAAGTGGGATGACTATCTCCCCCTCATTCAACAGGGCTGCCTGGTTCTCCACAACAAAGAACCATCTCAAGGTATTCACCCGTGATTCAGCGGAACTCTTCTTCAACCACAGGGCCTACACCTCTCCAAGCACCCCATACCTTACAGGCATCAGTGCTGTAGAGTTCATCAATGACACGAGTCTGTTGACCGGAGGAACGAATGCTCTGAACCGATTCGTGTATACCAATCTTATTGAAGGGACCACAAAAGACGGATGGGAGCAAGAGGAAGTCTGGCTATCAGGGGAGACAGGTATCGGAGAGATGCAGGAGATCGTGCAGCTCTTTACCAATCCCTCCAGGAGCCTGCTCTATGTCTTGTGCAAGGGCAGCAAGAACATCAAGGTATTCTCCATAGCCAAGTATACAGAAACCTTGGCGTACATCACAACCGTGTCCCTGGCGGACTTCATCCCTTCCAAGGCCTTCATCTCCCCTGACAAGGAGAAGATGCTGGTCGTGTCGGATATCAATAACCAGATACTGCTGTTCAGCATCCCACAGGAGGAAGGGCTCTAAAGGAGAAGAACGTACAGGGTATTTAGGGACCATCGAAACCAGATAGAAACGTCTAGAGGGAGTGCAGGGATGCACTCCCTTCATCCTAATTTAGGTTCTTATTGAATTTTCAATATTCCTATACTTTGTTACAAACAAACATCCTTTACTGGTCGTTATGCATCTGAATCTCGACACCCGGCTTGGCAGTCTCATGATTCTCGATGGCTCTTAGTCTGGAAAGAAGCAAAGGAAGATGACTTATGTAGACCTCACGCGGGTTTTCATGTTGTTCACGGCAAATCTTTGCAGCATAGCCAACCACCTCCCCCATCATACCACAGGTCCTCATAACCCTAGCAGCACCAAGGGCATCATGGGTCACGGAGATATTTCTTCCTGCCATGAATAGGTTTTTAATATTCCTTGAATAAAGGCAGCGGTAAGGAATAAAAAATGGAATCTTATATCTGTCACGATAATCCTTGGTCAAGAATCCATCACCTTCGTGGAATGCTGCATAAAAACGTCGGTCTGGATAATGGACGTCAAAATTCCACGTTGAAGGAACACAACCATCCTCATACCCTCTCTGAGCGATAACCTCCGCTTTTGTAAGTATGACATCCCCCAATAGTCTCCGTGATTCTCTCTTTCCCCCGATATAGGCTGAAAACCCCAATCGGAAATCCTTATAATCATGGTCGATGTTTTTCAGGCAATCCCAAGCCCCATACATTGCCCTAAAATTCATATCGCGGGCATATTCGGCATATAAGATGGGATCAAGCTCACATCCGCTCTCCCAGAACCAACAACCTAAGGACATCTCTCTGACATTGTCATAGACATCCTTAACATCAGCCCGACCTGGAAACTCAACATCCTTAAGATGTACTGCCCATGGACAAGAAGGAAAACTCTCCTCTTTGTCCGATTTCTCTACATACCAAAGGTTGCTCATACCCATATGGCCATTGGTGCTGACTTCAAAATCAGCCCCGCACTCCGCACCAAGGGTTCCGTCGCCGGTGCTATCACAGAAAAGATGGGAAGCTATCGAGAAGACCTTGTCATTCTCATAATCCCAAGCGGTAATCGAACTAATACAGTCATGCTCTACTTGCCCTTCCATCATAATGGTACAGGGAAACAGCAAAAGGTTATCTTCTTTTTCCAACACAGCCAGTTTCTTGTCATCCTCATAGAGATCCTTCTGATTTTCATCTCCATAGTGACCAATCTTTTCCTGTTCAAATTCACCGACAATATTACCAATTCCCACAAACGGTTCCAGATTGGTAAGTCCTCCGAGCCAAACCCGTACTTCAGAGCTATTATTCCCTCCAAAGATTTTTCTGTCCTGTAGCAAAGCAGTCTTTAAGCCTTGTCGGGCTGAGGAGAGAGCAGCACACATGCCGGCAATTCCTCCTCCAACAACGACCATATCAAAAGAATCTTGTTCCAAGGGGATTTGGATTCCCAGCGACTGCTGATAAAAAGCAAATAGTTTTTTTGGATCTATGGGAGGAACGCTGTTTTTATCTGCTGAAAAATACAGGAATCCGCATCTTCCTTCAAAACCGGTCAAGTCTTTCAGAGCTATTTTGACGGAAAGATCTTCTACTGTTACCTGTCCCCCGTCTTCCCAATCCCAAAGTCCGTCATGATTTCCGAATTCAGTAGCAAGAGTTACCGTATTCAAGGAAATGGCAAACCGTCCAGGAGAGTACTCCTTATTCCAGGGAGAAACCCAGTTGGAGGTATAAACTTTCAAGTAATAGATTCCTGTATCAGGGAACATTACTGTTGTAGAGGCATCATCCACAGGTTTACCCAACCCATGAGCCAAGAGGTAAGGGCAACCCATAAGCGGGACAAACTGAGTATCGAGCACCCAACCACCATAATCATCAAAACTACCCATAGGGACTAGAACAGATTTCGTTTTCATATCAACCCTTTACAGCACCAGCTGTCAGACCGGCAATAAAATATCTCTGGAGGAAAACAAACATGGTAGCAACGGGAATCGAAGCAACCACAGAAGCTGCCATCATTCCGATCCAATCATTGCCCCCTTCCCCGGTAAAGGTGAATACCATACCACTGGCGAGGGTCCTATTCGCTGTCGAAGATATAAGAGTTAGGGCATAAAGCAGGTCATTCCAAGCCCACACAAAGCTGTATATTGCTATTGTCATCATACCGGGAATAGCCAACGGGATAATGATCTGGAACATAGTCCTCCATTCCGAAGAACCGTCTACCCTTGCAGCTTCCATAATAGAAACAGGGACTTGATCAAAATAGGCCTTCAACGTCCAAGTCCCGACAGGAAGGGTAAGGGCAACATAGGCAAGTACAATCGAGGGTAGCTTATCAAGCATCCCAATCTTCTGCATCATGGGATACAAGGAAAGTAACAACAGCCCCTGGGGAAACGCCTGGCTAACCATGATCAAGGCCATCACCGATTTCCTTCCACGATAGCGAAACTTCGAAAAGCTATATCCCGCAAACACTGATATCATCGTAGAGAGAAGAGAAGAGGCTATGGCAACCACAAACCCATTGCGCAAATAGGTCAAAAAGGTGCTGTCGGATAAAACCCTAATGATATTTGAAGGGTCGAAATACTTGAAAAATGAAAAGGTAAACATCTCACTTTCTGGTTTCAATGAGGTGGAAATCATCCATAGCTGCGGGAAAAAAGCAAAAAAACCAATCATAATGAGAAACACCCAGAAGAATATCTTAAAGCCAACCGTTTTCTGAAACATTCTAATCCTCCTGGATTCTTTTGAGATAAGAACCACTGAATACGCTCAAAAGTAGTGCCCAAACAACACCTAAAGCAGCAGCCCTTCCTAGGTTATACTCCTTGAACGCCTTCTTGTAGACCTCAGTGGCAAACGTAGAAGTCGCCCTTTCGGGACCTCCACCGGTCATGACGTTGATCAGATCAAAATGTTGGAGGTTTCCAATAGCTCCTAAAATAAGAATAAGGGTAAGCACCGGTTTTATCGCAGGAATAACCACATGGATAAACATCTGAAAGTTGTTTGCCCCATCAATTCTTGCTGCTTCACACTGCTGGGCTGAAACGCCCTGGAGTCCCCCCATTATAAAAGCCATATACCAAGGAAACATCTGCCATGTCCTTGCTGTTACGACAGCAAGCATTGAGGTATGTTTACCACCAAGCCATATTATGTTGTGATCTAGGAGTCCCAATTTTACTAACAGGGCATTCAGGATTCCATAATCACCATTGAAAATCCAACTCCACAAAAACCCGATGGCTATTCCTGGGATAATCCAGTTCACAAGTGCCACACCACGAAGAAACTCAGACCCCTTAAATTTCTGGTTCATGAGCAAAGCCCAGACCAACCCAATGGTAAATGGTCCCAAGGTAGAAAAGAAGACAAATTTACACGTTGTCCAAATCAGTTGAAGTGTATTTCTATCAGAAAAAATTTTCCTGTAGTTTTCAAATCCAACAAATTCCGAATTCGGATAGATAAGGTTCCTATCCGTAAAGCTTATGAATATCGAATTTATAAATGGATAGAGGATCATCAGCATAAATATTGCCAGTGCTGGAAGAATTAATATCCAACCCATCAAAGCATGATTTCTTGACGAACGGTTCATAGTGGTTCCTTTCTCAAAAAATGTATCTCTGCCTTCTCATCAGAAGGCAGAGATCAATACATCTAGAGGACGTCGATTCTGCTCTTCATTGCATCAGCAGCCTGTTTAGGGCTCTTGGTACCAGAAAGCATCGACTGCATCTCTTCAAGAATCACAGCATTTGCAGCGGCATACTGAGGACCTGCTGTCTCTGCAAGTCTACCCCCAGCTAGGACAGGAGTCCAAGCATTTGACCAATAATCGGAGGTCACAGCTTCATTGGAGAGAATACTCTTCTTTGAGGGAAGCATACCGTTCTCTTTGAAGTATTTGAGAGCTACTTCTTCACTGATAAGATGTTCGATGAATGCCTTTGCGGAAGCTTTTTTAGGACTTCGGTCAATAATGACCAACAGATGTCCCCAACCACTGGCCTGTGGCTTGTCACCCTTAGCAAGAACAGGATGTACCTGAGGGAATGCATAATTCGAGATATCGCCAAACGCTTCATTGGTTATGGCACCTTTACTCATAAGTGCATCATCATAGAAAGCAACACGACCTTCCTTGTATAATGTCCTTGCATCACCACGAGACATAACTTTCTGGATATATCCATTTTGCATGAGGCTATTGAACCATGTGAGGGCGCTGACTGCCTTATCACTGTTGAGGGCACTCTTTCCTTGTGCATCATACACACTTGCCCCGAAGGTCCAGAGCCAAACCATGAAGTCTGGGGCTGCTGTCCCGGAATCCTTGGTCATGGCAGCATAAGGGATGATATCATTTGACAAATCAGAATCCATATTTGCCGGATGATTTGTTTTTACCATCTCACAGGCTTTCTCAAAATCAGCAATGGTGACAATAGGGAAATCAACACCTGATTCCTGTAGAATTTTTGTATTGGCAATCAAAGCCATAGGGGCTACAGTCCAGGGGACTCCGTATTGAGTGCCCTTGAAATTTCCGACTGAGATCGAACCTTCAGAAAAATTCTTAGTGAAAAAATCTGCTCCAAAGACTTCAGTCAAATCAGCAAGTACCCCTGCCTGGGCTAAGGCTGGAAGCATCCTGATATCAATCTGGGCAATATCATATTGCTCAGTACCCTGAGCTCGGATAGCAAGCTGAGACTCTGTATCACCCCAAGGCCAATTGATCTGCACAACCTTATCCTCTGCAGGACTCTTCTGGTTGAAAGAATCAATCATCCAGGTAAAAATCTCAGAAGAAGCCTTCTCAGAACCAGACCAGTTGGAAAAAGTCATTCCATCCTGCACTACAGCCTTCTCAGCTGCTCCACCCGCAAAGACCGAAGAGACAGCCATTGCAAAGACCATCACAGCAACAGTAAGTTTTCTCATCTCAAACTCCTTTTTAGTGAACTCGTATTTCATATACCCCGATGTTTTTTGCACCGTAAGTACTAAGGAACCGCACGGATAGCGAATCAGTAACTACAGGTCCTACCAATACATCGACATGACGTTGGAAATTGTTTTTCACCTGTTTCACCAACACTTCCTTGCCATCAATATAGGCAAATATCTCAAAATCCCGGACCAAGGAAGGGCTGACCCCTGATCGAAGGAAAATATTATGGTGGGGATCTACATCCTGAACTCTACTGCTGACCATCTCTTCACTAAGATTACAGTCAAAAAAGAAGGTAAGGGAGGTGACTGTACGTTTTTTTGGCATTACTATTTTGATACTTGGAACTTCTTCCTGTGATGACAACCAGATATTTGCAGCTCCATAAGGCCTTGTATACCCGTTATTGAGATTCTGTGAACCGTATGTTGCAAAGGAACTTACATCCATAAGCGGATTAAAATATGTGGCAGAATCGGCATATCCACATACTACTCCAGAAAGGGCATGATCACAGATGGCAGCCGATACTCCTGAAGTCGGTTTCACAATCAGCAACAAATATCCCTCTCCTTTACAGAAAGCCATAAGCGATAGCTTTGTACGTCCCTTAGGAAGAGATTCTTGATAAGATTCCTTAGTAACACTGTAATCATTCCTGCTTGGAAGCATTGAATACCTCACTTCCAATTGCAAGTCTGTTATTTGATCCGAATGTAGGATGAGTGAAGATACTTTGGCAAGAGAGACAGGTAGAGCCAAGAAAAAGTCACGATCCAGCGGTACCGACCCAATTTCTTTCCC
>CAZGOK010000011.1:0-20240 GCA_964527665.1 uncultured Sphaerochaeta sp. | reverse complement strand
TTGGTCACCTGCTACATCTCCCTGGTCTGGCCCTCTCTTCTTTGGCATTGGCTTGCCTCCGGGCTTTTGTTCTTCACCCCGAAGGAGAAGTACAGGATATGTCCTATCCAGACAATGCCAAGGACTATCTGCCCTATTCGGATCTGGCGCATCATGACAAAGCCAAATACCATCACAGCCGTGACGGTGACCATCACCCGGATCTTGGCACCTTGGGTCATGCCTTGCTTGTTTATATAGCTTTCAAGGTTGTTCTTGTAGAGCCTGGTGCCTCTGAACCAATGGTCAAGTTTCTCTGAACTTTTTCCAAAGCTTATGAATGCAAGCAGGAGAAAGGGGAATGAAGGCAGCAGCGGCACAACTGCTGCCACAGCCCCAACAGCAACCCCTAAAATTCCCAGCAAAAGGTATACCTGTTTCATCTGCTCTCCTTCAGTAGTGTTAGAATTTGCTAACAAAGGTAATCCTACTGTTTTACTCTGAAATCTGTCAAGAATAGGAACGTTTCTTCTAGATCCTGGTGAACTTTTTCTCTTGCCTTTGGCCTTGAGGTGACCGATAGTATTGGGTAGGGCCAAGCCCGAGTCATCAAACAGCACGCTAATAAAGAGGTTTCCCATGTCTTTTATCCTTCCACAGTATCATGCACCAGACTTCACCTTTGAGCATTTTCTCAAGAGCCCTGATGTAATCACGCACAAGGCCCTACGCGATGGGGTGGCCCCCAAAGGGTTCCACAGCACATCGATGTTTCCCGAATATTATAAAGTAGGGGGACAATGGCTTCTTGCAGAAGAGAGCCGGATGGACTGCCTTGTCATCCTTGATGAAGAGGGGGGGGAGCTCCAGGTTGTCGAAGGGCGCCGCGTCAAGGCTGGGGACCAGGTGGTGATGGGCAGGACCGAACATGGGGAAGAGGGCATATATGTCCATGACTCAGGCTTTCTCGCTTCAGAGGATTCCAATGGCGACAAGTTTGTCTTCCGCACAGGCAGGTCACGCGAGACTGCCTTCTCGCGTGACTATGACAGGTTGTATGAACTGCTGCAGTATGAGAAGCAGCACGGCAACATCGTCTTTGTCCTGGGGCCGGCGGTCGCCTTTGACAACGACTCAAGGCGGGCTATGCAGCTGCTTATTGAAAATGGGTATGTGGACGGCATCCTTGCAGGCAATGCACTGGCTACCCATGACCTTGAGGCCGGGTATTTCAAGACTGCCTTGGGGCAGAATATCTATACCCAGGAGAGTATGCCCAACGGGCATTACAACCATCTGGATGTCCTGAACATGGTCCGCGAATGTGGCTCCATCGAAGCTTTTATAGAGCAGGAGAACATTAAGGACGGAATAGTCTATGCGATGGTGAAGCAGAAGAAGACCCTTGTCCTGGGGGGCTCCATCCGTGATGACGGGCCGATGCCTGAGGTGTATGCCAATGTCTACGGGGCTCAGGACGCCATGAGGGCTGTCGTTCGCAAGGCAACTACGGTCATTAGCCTCGCTACGCAGCTGCACTCCATAGCAACGGGTAACATGACACCATCCTTCAGGGTCGTCGATGGCGAGGTCCGCCCGGTGTTCATCTACAGTGTCGA
The DNA here is from genome assembly GCA_964527665.1 of uncultured Sphaerochaeta sp. GTDB lineage: Bacteria > Spirochaetota > Spirochaetia > Sphaerochaetales > Sphaerochaetaceae > Sphaerochaeta. Next base: position 18,642 of record CAZGOK010000011.1, on the reverse strand, counting down.
CATATCGGAGTTTGCTGTAAACAAGCTCAAGGACAGGGGAAGCCTCACTGCAACAGGCATAGTGACCAATGTGCAGGACTTCATCGTCAACGTGGCAAAGGGTCTGCAGGTGGGAAAGCTCTAGCTATCTGATGTCCCAGTTCATGTAGACACTCTTCTTCTGCAGGTACCCCTGCAGACCATGCTTTCCGTCCTCACCCCCGAGGCCGCTGCTCTTGTGCCCGGTATGGAAGCCGTTGAGCAGTTCGCCGCTTTGCCTGTTGATATAGAGCTCGCCGGCCTCCAGCTCCCTGGTGGCACGCATAATCTGTTGTGCATTGTTGGTGAACAGGAATGCCGACAGGCCGTGCTCACTCTCATTGGCATAGGCGAGGGCCTCATCAAAGGAGCGTACCTTGAGGATGGGTATGATGGGGCCGAAGATCTCCGTTTGCATGAGGATGTTCTGGTTGTCCCCCACCTCAAAGACCATCGGGAAAAACCAGTTGCCCTTGGGGTAGCGGTGCAGCAGCGTTTCGATATACCCCTCCAGCTTGCCGTCATAGAGCAGCTTCGCCCCCTGCTTTGCTGCCTGCACAGCCAAGGCTTCGAGTTTTTCTACCTCCGCCTTGCTGGTCAGGGGCCCCATGTCGACCGTCTCATCAAAGCTTGAACCGACGCGAATGGCCTCGGTCCTGCTGAGGAACTTCTGCAGGAACTGTTCGTACACCCCTTCATGTATGTACATGCGTTCGTTGCACGTGCAGATCTGTCCGCCATTTCTGAACCGGGAGACGATGGCACTCTCCACTGCCTTGTTCAGATCGGCATCCTCACAAACTATGAAGGGTGCGTTTCCCCCCAGCTCAAGGCGGAGGGCCGTAATGTTCCCAGAGGCTGCCTTATAGATTTTTCGCCCTGTCTCGGTGCTTCCGGTAAGAGTGACCAGCTTGGTAAGCTTGTCAGAGACCAAGGCATTGCCCACCTCCCCACCCGATCCTGTCACAAAGTTGAGCACGCCAGGGGGTAGGGTGGAGTCACAGACCAGGCGGGCAAACCGCATTACGGCAAGGGGGGTCTGGGTAGGGGGTTTTACCACCATGGTATTGCCTGTCACCAGGGCATTTCCTATCTTGCGTGCCATAAGCAGCAACGGGAAGTTCCACGCGAGAAGGGCGACTGTCACCCCGAAGGGGACCCTTTCGATCCAAAGCCTCTCTTCCTTATATTCGGAAGTGGTGATTTCCCCTTCAATCCTTCTTGCCGATTGTGCGGCATAGGTGAGGTAGGCGATGGCCCCCTCGACTTCAGCCCTTGCTTCTGAAAGGATCTTCCCCTGCTCTGTTGCAAGCAGATGGGCAAAGTCCTCACTGTTGCACTCGATGATGGCAGCAAGTTCCCGCACATATCCGGCACGTTGCTCGGCAGGTTTTTTTGCCCACTCCTTGCTGGCCTCATGTGCAGCTACAAGGCCGTCATGGGCATCAGAAGCACTGCCTTGCACAACGCTTCCGATGACCCTTTGGTCCAAAGGGCTGTAGACGTTGCAGGTTGTGCCAAGTTGTCCTTCCCGCTGCTGACCCTGTATGATGAGTTTGAATTGGTTCATATATGCTCCTTTGTTCTGCCTCTATAGCATATCACTAAAAGGTTGTCAGGTCAAAAGTTAGCAAGGTCATATACCGAGGAAATGGAATCTTGTAGTGTGAAGTGGATGATTTTCTTTGGTCCTGTAGCCTAGACTGTCAGCAGCTCCAGCTCCCGCAGGGGGCTTGGGGTGAAACCATAGATATGGCGGTTGTGGTAGGAGAGGTAGCGCTCAGTGCCCTCTGGGATCATATGCAGGCTCTTGGAGTCGTCTACCTTGAGCTTGTCCCAGTTTGCCCCCGATATGGCGGAGGAGAGCACTATCCTCCCGTCATGGGGCTTGAACGTGATGAAGCCCAGGTCAAAGAGCTTGTCGTACGTAGGTGAGAGGATCAGGGAGTTTCTTGGGTTGACCCTGTCTTCATCACTGGCCTCTCTCCAAGGCTTGATGTGGCTTGCAATGAGGACCTTCGGCTCCGCCACCTGTGTGACTGCACACCTGTTGCCCCAAAGCTTGAGCGCATTCTTTCTGTATGTATCCTGGCCATGCCTGACCAGAACCGTTTGCCGTGAATCAGTTTGGGCAGGTGGGCCATAATCCCACTCATTTTCGTACGATATGTCCTTGTTTTGGCGAAGGGACCTCTCCTCGACCTTAGCTTCATACTCATAGAGGTGCAGCTCCACCTTGGAGGATTGCCCCGGTTCTTTGAGCATCGACCTGAGGGGAATTGCCCTGCCGTAGTAGGTGTAGGGCATCCTTGGTCCCACCCGGATAAAGACAAACACCTCATGGGTGCCCTCCATCATATACCTCTCTGCATGCTTGCCTCTGGTCTGCCCTACCCAATGGAGGACAGAGCCGTCAAGAAGGTCTGGGAAGGGAGTCGCGTCCGATCTTTTTTCCAACGTGATGAACAGTATGAGCAGGTCTTCACCTTTTCGTGTTATCACCCCTTTGCGCAGCATGCTTGTCCCATCTACCTGCAAGATCCTTGCAAGATCTTCAGTTCGATAGGTGCTTTCAACCTGGAGGTGGTTCAGCAGGGCCTGGGTATAGGGGGTGTGTTTGTTCATCCTCCTTCCAGGATACGCCTTTTCCTGCTTGCCGTCCAGATCCTGTTTGGACCACAATGGCAGCTGAGGGAGCAGGTATGACTCTCGCTAATGGTGTGCCGAAATAAGCATTGCCCCTTCTGCTCTCTTTTTGTTTGGTGTACAGTACAGCCATCATCACTATATAGGAGCCTTCATGCAGTACTCCCTTCTTGCCCTCGATCTCGACGGCACACTTACCAATAGTCAGAAAGAGGTTACCCCCAGATCCAGGGCCGCCATAGAGGCTGCCTTGGACCTGGGTGTCTGCGTTACCCTCGCCAGTGGACGCCCTGTTTTGGGCATGGAACCTCTTGCCCGCTCCCTTGGGCTGTTTGGGCGCAACGCTTATATCCTTGCCTACAATGGGGCCCAGCTCATCTCGTGCGAGAGCGGTGAGGTTGTATGGGAGCGCACAGTAGCCCTTGATGCCATAGAGACCGTTTTCACCTTCGCCAAGGAGAAGGGTCTTGCCTCGCTCTCCTATGACAAGGTGGGAGTCATCACCGAGATGCCCTCCGACCCGTTTATACATAAGGAAGCTTTCAATAATGGGATTCCCATCAGGGGGGTGGAGAACCTTCTCCTTGAGGTTGCCACACCCCAGCCCAAGGTGATGATAGTCGGTGAGCCTTCCTTGCTTGTTCCTGCCCGAAAGGAGTTGCAGCTCTTGCTTGGCGATAGGGCAGACGCCTCCTTCAGCGAGCCTTTCTTCATGGAGATAACTGCCAAGGGTGTGCAGAAGGCAACCTCCTTGGATGTCCTGCTCTCCATCCTGGGAAAGGACCGATCGACTCTTATGGTTGTCGGTGATGGCCTCAACGACGTACCGATGCTGGCCATAGCAGGCCTTGCAGTGGCGATGGCCAACTCTTCGCCCGAGGTAAAGGCCCACGCCCACGTGGTGACGGCCTCCAATGACGAAGATGGTGTCGCCCTTGCCATCGAAGCACATATTCTGGGCAGGGGGTAGGGTTATTCGACCTGCCCTTGGGTTGGACAGTGCTGACTGTCAACAAAATGCTAGTTTCTGCCACAAGCTTGATGGGACAGTGATATTATTCCTAAAGAACGAACTTTCAAATCCACCATCCTGTGGTACAATGCCTAGTATAATATCATGTTACCTAGTTTAAGGAGGATTACATGAAGAAAGTATTAGTTTTCTTGATGGTGTTGCTTGTAGCAATGACCATGTTTGCCCAGGGATCCAAGGATGCCCCGGCTGCTGCTGGCGGGAAACCGACCATTCGCCTGCTTACCGATGCCACAGGTATCGATGACAAGTCGTTTAACGCTGCTGCCTGGAAGGGCATTGTTGCATTCTATGGTGATACTGTAGAAAATGCCAAAAACCGGGGAAAGCTCTATGATGTGGTGACAGCCCAAACCCAGGATATGTATATCCCCAACCTGCGCCAGGCTGCAGATGAAGGGTATGACATCATCATGGTCACCGGCTTTACCTGGGCTGACGCCCTTGGTGAGGTAGCACCCCAGTATCCCAAGCAGCAGTTCGTCATCGTTGACGTCAACTGGGTAGGACACCCGAACGTGCAGGAGTTCATCTACAGTGAAGAGGAAGGCTCCTACCTCGTCGGGCTGGTTGCAGCCTTGCAGGCCAAAGAGGATGGCATCGCCAATCCTAAGTTTGGCTTTATCGGTGGAGTTCCCGGAAGCACCATCACCAAGTTTGAAATGGGATATGTACAGGGGATTCTCTCCGTATTCCCCAAGGCAACAATTGTTGACTACTATGCAAATGACTGGGGCAAGCCCGAGCTGGCCAAAGCCCAGGCAAAGAACTGGTTTGACAGTGGTGTCTACTGCATCTTCAGTGCTGCCGGCGGAACAGGCAATGGAACCATCGCCCAGGCCAAGGAGTACAGGATGAAGGGCGAGAACGTTTGGGCCATCGGCGTAGACAGTGACCAGTTCACAGACGGCCTGTATACCGATACCAAGAGTGCTGTGCTTACCTCCATGCTCAAGCGTGTTGAGAACTCCTCTTTGAAGGTTCTCAAGGAAGCTGAAGACAATACCTTTAAGGGTGGCGTTGTGCAGATGGGTATGGTAGACGACGGTGTCGGCTACTCGACTGCAAACCCTGAGCTCTCCAAGGCTGTTATCAAACAGGTTGAGGCTGCAAAGGCTGATGTTATCGCTGGAAAGATCAAGCTGTACAAGACCTATAAGGACGCACTTGCAAATGGTGCTGCCCCTAAGGGCCTTTCCGCTCTTGATGACTAATTGTTATGAGGCCGGCAGGAATCTGCCGGCTCTCTTCCTGGTCATTGGAGACAGTGACCAGAGAGAGAGCTTGTAAGGAGCTGATGGTGAGTGAATATGCAATTGAGATGGTGGGCATCACCAAGACCTTTCCTGGGGTAATAGCCAACGACAAGGTGACTTTACAGGTTCGGGAAAACGAGATCCACGCTCTGCTTGGGGAAAATGGAGCGGGTAAGTCTACTCTGATGTCCATCTTGTTCGGCGCCTACACTTCTGATAGTGGAACCATCTCCATCCATGGAAAGCCGGTAGAGATAAAGAACCCCAATATTGCCACAGAACTGGGCATAGGGATGGTACACCAGCATTTCAAGTTGGTGCAGAACTATACTGTTACAGAGAATATTGTCCTAGGCATGGAGCCCACCAAGATGGGGGGAATCCTTGACCTGCCTGCGGCAAGCAAGCGTGTAGCCCTTCTTAGTGAAAAATACGGTCTTGCAGTGGACCCTTCCTCCATCATTGAGGATATAACAGTCGGACAGCAGCAGCGTGTGGAGATACTCAAGACCCTCTACCGCAATGCAAACATCATCATATTTGACGAGCCTACCGCAGTGCTGACCCCTCAGGAGGTCGATGAGCTGATGGACATCCTGCGCCTGTTGCGCAAGGAAGGAAAGACCATCATCCTCATCACCCATAAGCTCAAGGAGATCAAGGAAGTTGCCGATCGTTGTACAGTCCTCAGAAGGGGCAAGTACATAGGGACTGTGGACGTCGCCCCTATCAGCGAGCAGGAACTTGCCGAGATGATGGTGGGCCGTGCGGTCAAGTTCGAGATCGACAAGCCGGAGATGCAGGCAAAAGGAGTTGTCCTTTCCCTGCAGGGTGTCAGTGTAAACAACGCTGCAGGGCTTGAGAAGGTCAAGGACCTTAGCCTGGATGTTTGCTCTGGGGAGATTGTCGGTATTGCCGGTGTCGATGGTAACGGCCAGACTGAATTGCTTGAAGCCATCATCGGCCTTGGCCCTGTCAGCAAAGGCTCAATCTTCCTTGATGGCGAGGATATTACCCGCCTCTCCATCCGTGCCCGTATCGAGCGTGGGTTGGGATACATCCCTGAAGACAGGCACAAGTATGGCCTTGTAGGAGAGTTCTCCATCTATGAGAACAGTGCATTGAAGAACTACTATCTAGAACTGTATAAGAACAAGTACGGCGTGTTGGATTTTTCCAAGATGCATGATGATGCTGAGGTCCTGATCAAGGAGTTTGATATACGTGCAGGAGAAGGGGCTCTTACTCCTGCCTCCTCCCTATCCGGAGGCAACCAGCAGAAGGTCATCGTAGCAAGGGAGATCGCCCTATCCCCAAAGGTGTTGGTTGTTGCCCAACCAACACGGGGCCTGGATGTGGGGGCCATCGAATACATACGCAAGCGCATCATAGAGGAGAGGGGAAAGGGCAGGGCAATCCTGCTGGTCTCCTTCGAGCTAGATGAAATTATGAATCTTTGTGACCGCATAGCCACCATAAGCAAGGGGAGTATCGTAGCAGTGAACAAGCAACATGAAGTGACAGAGAGGGAGATCGGCATGATGATGGCTGGCTCGAAGAAAGAGGAGGCCTTCAAATGATGCATGCAAAGAAAAAACAGAGCCTCCTGCAATCTGATGCGGCTGTCTCTGTCCTGGTAGTCCTTTTGGGTTTCTTGTGCGGGACGATCCTCATCGCACTGGTGGGAAAGAATCCCCTGAATATGTATAAGGCAATCTTGCAATCGTTATCCGGCTACAATGTGGACAACGGCAAGATGAATGTCCGCTATATTGGGGAGACGCTCAACTACTCGGTTCCCTTCATCCTTTGCGGGCTTTCCATGGCTTTTGCCAACCGAGTCGGTCTGTTCAACATCGGTGGTGAAGGTCAGTATATCATGGGGATGACCCTAGCGCAGACAATAGCACTGCTAGGACCGACCATCCCATACTTCCACTGGATGTTTGCAATCTTGGGAGCGGTGGTCATTGGAGCCATCTGGGGAGGGATCGTCGGAGTGCTCAAGGCCAAGTATGAGGTTTCAGAGGTTGTCTCCACCATCATGCTCAACTATATCGCCCTCTACCTTTCCAGGATCATCTGCTTGCAGCTTCCTGGGGCGACCACCTACAAGACAGCCAACTTTCCAGAGACAGCCCTGATAGGAAATAGCTTCTTTCAGAAGATAACCAATAACTCAATGTTGAACAACGGAATATTCATGATGATAATAGCTGTTGTGCTCTACTGGTTCATCATGGAGAAGACCAGCCTTGGTTTTGGTATGCGCGCCACAGGATTCAACAAGGAGGCATCCCGTGCCAGCGGTATTCCCGTAGTGAAGAGCATTGCCCTCTCCATGGCGATAGCTGGTGCTTTCGCCGGTCTTGCCGGTGGTATCGTTGCCCTCGGCTCCTTCAAGTACGGACGGGTGCTCTCGGGAATGGATAACTACGGTTTTGAAGGTATCGCAGTTGCCCTAGTGGGTAACTCCACAGCCTTGGGAACTATGCTTGCAGGCTTCCTCTTCGGAATGCTCAAAAATGCACAGGCTCTGATGCAGAGTAAGCAGATACCCAAGGAGATCACCTTTATCATCCAGGGTCTCATTGTCATTTTCATCGCCTTGCGTTCGGCCTTGAAACTCTATCAGGAGTACATGGACAAACGTACATTGCAGAAGGAGGTAGGTGTAAAATGAGTATGATACTTGGAATGTTCCCTTCAATACTTATGATAGTCGCTCCCATTCTCATCACTGCCATCGGTGGCATGATCTGTGAGAAGTCTGGAGTTGTCAATATAGCCCTCGAGGGCCTGATGGCCATCGGGGCATGTACTGCCGCCTCTGCTCACGTCCTGATGGAGAGTGCTGGTGTCCCTCACCAGATCTCGATCCTTCTTGCCCTTACCTCAGGAGCCTTTGCAGGTGGTGCCTTCTCGCTTATCCACGCTGTGGCGGCCATCAACCTCAACGCGGACCAGACCATCAGTGGAACTGGTATCAACCTGCTTGCCAGCGGGGTGACGATCTTTGCTTCTCAGATTCTTTTCTCCGCAGACCGTACCCGTGAGTTCAGGATGGGTATGCAGACTGATTTTTTGGGAATTTATCCCACAGCCTACATCGCCATTGGCGTGGTGATCCTTTCTTGGTTCATGCTGTATAAACTGCCCTTTGGGATGCATCTGCGCTCCTGTGGAGAGCACCCTAGTGCTGCTGAGAGTGTGGGCATCAACGTCAAGAGGATGCGCTACTTCGCAGTCCTCTCCAGCGGTGTTCTGGCAGGCCTTGCTGGCGGGTGTGTAGTTCTTACACAGACCATCCAGTACACTTCCAATACCATCAACGGACGAGGGTTTATCGCCCTTGCAGCGGTCTCCTTTGGCCGTTGGAAACCTCTTGGGGTATTGGGTGCGGCGTTCCTCTTCGGAGCTGCCCAGGCCTTTGCCATCATAGCGAACAACATCCCAGCCTTGCGTGTGTTGCCTACAGAGGTCTTCAATATCCTGCCCTACGTGACCACCTTGGTTGCCCTGGTATTGTTCAGTGGCAAGAACTTTGCCCCACGCGCAGCAGGAAAACCCTATGAGAAGGGCTCTTCCTGATGACAGCTCACAACAGGGCTAAGAAAGGCGAGATAGCCCCCATTGTCCTCGCCCCCGGTGATCCTTTGCGTGCCAAAATGGTTGCAGAAAAATTCCTTACCGAATCACGGCTTGTTACCGATGTACGCAATGTGCTTGGGTATACCGGCCTGTATAGGGGTAAGGAGGTGAGTGTCCTCGCTACCGGCATGGGAGGACCCTCGTGTGGAATCTACAGCTATGAACTTTATACCGAGTATGATGTGAAGGCCATCATCCGTATTGGCACCTGTGGAGGATTCCAGGATACTATTGCTGTAGGTGACCTTATCTTTGCCATGACAGCCAGCACTGACTCTGCATGGGCCCATCAATACAATCTGAAGGGGACACTCAGTCCCGCCTGTGATGCCCCCCTGTTGCTAAATGCAATAGAGCAAGCGAAAAGCTTGGCCTATGCCCATCATGCAGGGATGGTCTTTTCCAGTGACCTGTTCTCCTCCTACAACGCCTTAGGCGAAGATAGTTGGAAGGCTTGGGCACGTATGGGAGCCCTTGCCCAAGATATGGAGAGCTACGCCCTCTATAGCACAGCCGCATGGTGTGGTAAGCGCGCCCTTTCAATCCTTACAATGACAGACTGTTGTGTGACGAATACCGGTCTTGCCGATGAAAATAGAATGACAGCCCTCTACCCCATGGTTGAGGTGGCTCTAGCTACAGCTTGGGAGACAATATGACATTTTTGGAAGCGATGCAGGCGCGTTTTGCCTGCAAGCTCTACTCTGATACAAAGATAGCAGAAAAAGATATCCTCTCCATCTTGGAGTATGGGCGGCTTACGCCGACCTCCTTTGGTCTGGAGATGTGGTCTTTTCATGTGGTGGAGAATCAAGAGATGAGAAAGCAACTCTACCACGCCTGTTTTGACCAGACTTCGGTATTGAGTGCTCCCTTGAGCATCATAACCCTCTCCAGGCCCCCATCGTTCCTGCATCCCGATGGGGAAGCAGTCAAAGCTCGTGGCAGGCGCTTCCCTGGTGATCTCTCCCTCTTTGTTGAGGACTATCGCCCGTATTATGAGTTTTTGGTGGAAGAAGACCGTCTTGAATGCTGGTCACGGAGCCAAGGCTACCTCGCTGTAGCGAACATGATGACAGGGGCGGCAGAGCTGGGGATCCAGAGCTGCGCCATTGAAGGTTTTGATGAGGAGACGGTACTCTCCCTGCTTGGCATTGATAAGGAGCAGTGGATAGTCTCCATGGTCATTCCCTTCGGCTATCCTGCTGAAAGGGCACGACCTAAGATTCGTGCGAGCCTGGAGGAGCTGGTGGTGCGATACCGCTAACCTCAGGCTAAAGCAAGCAGTGCTTGGTCAACGAGTGACCAGAAATGGGTGGTGTCAGCCTTTTTGGCAACGAGGACACCACCTTCTTTACAATCCTCACCTCTCAGTGTTTTCCCGTAGGTATCCTCATCCAGAAGCTCCACTGAGACCTCATGTCTTTCGTAGGAGAACGGGGCGGGGTCTATCAGATAAGCAATGCAGAGGGGGTCATGCATGGCTGGATAGCCGACACCCTTTCTTTGGTAGTTGGCCATGTAAGTATCCATACAGTCACAAAAAAGTTTTGCACTCGCCCCCTTAAAGGTCTTGTACCGTGCCAAAGCTTCAGGTGAAAGGTTTACCTTTGTGGTGCAATCAAGGGGGAACATCACCAAGGGAGCACCGCTGGAGAAGACTATCTGAGCTGCTTCGGGGTCGGCATAGGTGTTGAACTCGGCTTCTTTTGTCACATTTCCCCCAACAAAGGAGCCTCCCATGAGAACAATCTCTTTGACGAGGCTTATGATCTTAGGTTCGGCCTGCATCGCAAGCGCTATGTCAGTCAGAGGCCCGACTGGGACTAGGGTTATCTCACCGGGATTTGCCATGATGGTATCGATGATGAAGCGGATGCCGCTTCCTTCTTGTACCTGTTGGTTTTTTCTTGGTTGAAAAATAGGTCCGTCGAGCCCACTAGGGCCATGGAAATCTCCTGCATGGACCCGATCTCTCTTCAAGGGGGTGGATGATCCTGCAAAGACAGGTGCCTTGATGCCCACCACCTCACAGACATTGAGGGTGTTCTCAAGAGTTTTGTCCAAACCCACATTACCTGCTAGTGCAACAAGACCTTCCAGATGAATGGAAGGGGATCCAGCGGCAAGGATGATGGCTACCGCATCATCAAGGCCAGTATCAACATTAAGGATGACTCTCTGCATTTATAGCTCCTTTTTAGTCTTGGGAAGCATGATGTTCAAAGCTACTGCTACTATTGTTGCAATGACTACTGGTGACTGGCCAAAGATTACCTGAAACCAATCTGGAAAGGTCGAGATGGCAGCAGAGGAGTCGGCGATACCGATTCCTAAGGCTGCAGCGAGTCCCACGATGGAAGTGTTGCGGTAGTTCATCTCTTCAGAAACAACCAGTTTCATTCCTGTCATGGCTATAGAGGCAAAAACTGAGATGGTTGCTCCTCCGAGCACGCACTGGGGTATGGTCGTCAGGATGGCTGAAAATTTGGGCACGAGCCCTGCAATCAGCAAAATCAAGGCAGCCAGGTCCAGTGTGATGCGGTTGATGACCTTGGTGGTGGTAACTATACCGACGTTCTGGCTGTACGTTGCGGTGGGAAGCCCCCCTATCAAAGAGCCTAGGAGGTTAGTGAAACCAAATCCTATGATACCGGCTCTCAGTTCGGTGGTGGTGGGTTCACGATTCATAGCGCCCACTGTGGTGGCGGTGAAATCCCCGATGGCCTGTATTGCATTGATGGCAAAGAGGATTCCCAGGGCAAAACAGGCTGAGATTTCAAACTTGATGCCAAAGTGCATGATAGTCGGAGCTTGGAAATATCCTGCTGACGCTATGGAGGAGAAGTCGACAATACCCAGAAACAGCGAGATGCAATAGCCGACTGTGATGCCTATCAGGATGGAAGCAAGCTTGAAGATGCCCTTGCCAAAGTGATTGAGAGTCGTAACTACCGTGAGGGTGATCAAGGCGATTATCCAGTTCTGGGCAGAGCCGAAGGTTGGGTTTCCCACCCCTCCTGCCATGTAGTTGATGGCGGTAGGGTAGAGTGAGAGCCCGATGGTAAACACTACTGTGCCTGTGATGAGGGGAGGGAAGAACTTACGTAGCTGTTTGACAAATATCCCCACAAGTATGGCTACCCCTCCTCCTACCAGCTGTGCACCGAAGATGGTGGCGATATCATAGCCGGCAGCAATTCCCTGCATGCTTGGAAGGTAGGCAAAGCTGACTCCTAAAATGACAGGGAGTCCTGATCCCAGATATTTTCCTATGGGGATGAGCTGCAGAAAAGTTGCCAATGAAGCGATAACCAGAGCCCCCTGAACCAGTATGATACTGTCTGCTGGTGAGAGGTTGGCTACCTTTGCTAGTATGAGAGCCGGCGTCACACAGCCAACTATCATGGCTACCACATGCTGGATCGCCAAAGGAAATGCACGTTTTAGGGAGGGAAATCCCTCCAACGTGAAAATGGTGGTTCTTTGTATAGGTTTCATGCGCTTTCCTTTCTGCAAATTTCTTAGATGGTAGCACAACGCGCAAGGCGTATAAAGGATATTCAAGAAAATAGCTTGAAAAATAGCTTGGAAGCAATATCTGACCTAGTCTATTGTGCTCTATCCTTTATGGGAAAACCTTTTTACGTTTGACCTTTCGAAAAGCGACACGTGTGGTACAATGCTTCTGGAGTATATAGGTGTCTTGAACTAGGCGAAATACAGTTCAGTAGCAGTGGTATAGCCACTACTACAACCATTATATAGAAGTGAAAGCTTATTCTTTATTGCTTCATTGATTATACCCAGAAGGAGATTGTGATAGATGAAAGGAACAGAAGAAAAACTACTTATTTATATGGAGGGTGCCAGAAAGCGCTTTATCATTCCTGTATACCAAAGAAATTATGATTGGAAAATCGAGCACTGCAAACAATTGTACGATGATTTGGTAAAAATAGTAAAACAAAAAAGAAAAAGTCATTTTTTCGGAAGTATAGTTTCTGTGGCTGATACTGAAGGAAAACAATCCGAATATTTGATAATTGACGGACAGCAGAGATTGACAACAGTTTCGTTAATCTTACTGGCTATGCATAGATTGATAACTAAAAAAATTATAACACCTGCATCCCCACATTTGGGAAGCCTGATTTTTGAAGATTATTTGGTGGATAAATGGGAGACTAAAAGTACAAGGATCAAGCTGAAACCAATTAAGAATGACCAGGATGCTTTTGGTAAGCTCTTTGAAGAGGATGAGGACCATGTTTTAGATTCAAACTTGACCATAAACTATACCTATTTTTATGAAAGAATACAAAAAGAAAAAATTGGGATTGACGAATTGTATGATGCAATCTTTAAGCTTGAAATTATCAATATTACTCTAAACAAAGATGACAACCCCCAGTTGATATTTGAAAGTCTGAATTCAACAGGCCTGGATTTGAGTGAAGGAGATAAAATACGAAACTATATTCTGATGGGGTTGCCTGTAAAAGTCCAAGAACAGCTCTATGAAAAATATTGGAATAAGATAGAGGAGCAGACCGGCTATGATGTCAGCTCTTTCATTCGTGATTACTTAAGCATCAAACAACAATCAACTCCTGCGTTCAGAAATGTATATTTCAAATTTAAAGAATACGTTGAAAATAAGAAGTTTGCAGAGATAGAAGAATTGCTCATTGACCTATTGTATTATGCAAAGAAGTATCAGTATTTGGTCAAAGCAAACTCCCCTTGGAAAAACCTATACAGATGTGTCTATAGATTGAATAGGATTAAAACAACAGTAACGAGACCCTTCTTGATGGAAGTTCTGCGAATGGCAGAGTTAGACAAACTATCAGAACAAGAGTTGAACCAGATTTTTCTCATTGTTGAAAACTATATTTTCAGAAGAGCTATTTGTGATATTCCGACAAATGCGTTGAATAAGATATTTCTCTTACTGCATAAAGAGATCATCAGATTAGCCGATAAAGAAGCCACCTATTTGGAAAAACTGAAATATGTATTGCTGAATAAAAATGAATCTGGTCGCTTCCCTGATGATTCAGAGTTTTCCAAAGCCTTGTCAGAAAAAAACATTTATGGGATGAGGGGAGAAACCAAGCACTATCTGTTTGAACGTCTTGAAAATCATGGCACAGTGGAAACTAAAGACACTTGGAAGCATTTGGATGAAGGAGCATATTCTATAGAGCATATTATGCCTCAAACGCTTACAAATGCTTGGATTAAGGAGTTAGGAGAAGATTCGGAAAAAATTCATGCAATATGGCTCCATAGATTAGCTAACCTCACGTTAACAGCGTACAATGCCACTTATTCAAATAAACTCTTTCTTGAGAAAAGAAATATGAAAAATGGATTTATTGATAGTGGCCTTAGAAGTAATCAATGGCTTGGGCGATTAGATAGATGGACTGAAGCTGAAATTGAAGAGCGCGATAGTTTGCTACAAAATAGAGCCTTAGAGATATGGCCCTATATATATAGTACTTTTGAACCTTCTGCCAAACAACTGGAAACAGTTACCCTTGATGAGGACGTGGTATTGACGGGAAGAGAGATTTCTAAATTTTCTCTTTTCGGAAAAGAGTATCAGGTACATAATTGGACTGAAATGTACCATACAGTACTAGCCCAGTTGCATGAAGAGGATAAGTCTGTACTGACCAAATTAGCTGTTACTGAAGATCAAGACGTTGATCTGTCCATTCATTTTTCAACGTCTGAAAATGCATTGACACCCTCCAAAAGAATCAACAGCCATATATTTGTTTGGACTGGAACAGATACTCAGTACAAAGTAAATACATTGCATAAACTATTCCCCCTGTTTGATATAGATCCTTCAGAGTTGGTCTTTTATCTTAAGGAGAGTAAAACCAATGCGATGAGTGGTGAAAGCAGGTTTATAGTCAGACGGCGATACTGGACGTATTCATTGCCAAGAATCAGAGAAGAAAGTGGTATATTTCAAAACATCAATCCCTCCCGCGATAACTGGATCTATGGTTTTATAGGTATCCGTGGTGTCTCTGTTTCTTGTGTGGCAAATTATGATTCAGCGAGAGTCGAATTAGTTTTAGGAATGTCGAAGAAAGAGGATAATAAAAACCTTTTCAATTTTTTGTATTCCCACAAGGTACGTATTGAAAATAGTGTAGGACACTCTTTTATTTGGAATAGAAGTGATAACACAAAAGGAAGTAGAATATACATGACTCTTTCAGATGTTTCTATTTCAAATGAAGAGGATTGGCCGATGATGTCAGACTTTCATGCGAAGGGCAGTAAGACAATCATTGATGCATTTGAGAGTGATCTCAGTACATATTTTTCAAAAGAAATTCTTTAGGTAACCTCATATGAACTGGAAAGAATCCTTATGCCATTATACGTACATTCCTTGAGGAGATCAGGTACAGTGACAGAGATCGTTTGGAGTTGAAGGTGCCAAGTTTGGGAAATGGGTTGTGCATGTACTCACAAAGGCGTTAACCGTCTTCTTTTGTGTAGGACCTAACAATGCATCATTTCCCTTTTCTTGGTCCTTGTTTTGTCACTTGTCTCCCATAGAAACATGGGAGGCAGGTATGGTAGTATCAGTGGTATGAGAATCATACAAACAGCAGTTGGAAAGAATCAGGTGCCCCTTACAGGCTACCTGCAAGATTTCACCCAGGATGGTGGAATCCGGAATATCAGGCCTACGGTGGTTATCTGCCCCGGAGGAGCATATCGTTTTCGTTCGGAAAGGGAGCGTGACCCTGTGGCACTGCACTTCCTTGCGATGAGCTATAATGTCTTCATACTGGATTATTCTGTACTGAAGGAAGCTTCCATGCTTAACCCGCTCATCGAGGCTAGCGATGCCATCATCAAGATCCGCGAACATGCTGTAGCGTGGATGTGTGACCCGCATGCGATAGCGATCCTTGGCTTCAGTGCCGGTGGACATGTTGCCGCCTCTTTGGCAACGTTGCACGACCACCCCCGTCTGCAAGCTCTCTTTGACACCAAGGGGGGATTGAACCGCCCCGATGCTGCAGTTCTCTGCTACCCTGTCATCTCTAGTAAGGAGCCTATCTGCCACCAGGAAAGCATCGACTGGGTAAGTGGAAAGAGTGAGGAGGACCGCCTCCTGTTCAGTTTGGAGGACCAGGTAACCACTACAACGGTTCCCTCCTTTATCTGGCATACTGCCTCTGATGAGTCGGTGCCAGTAGAGAACAGCATGCACTTTGCCTCCGCCCTCAAGGCCAAGGGCATAGACTTTGCCCTGCATATTTTCACCCAAGGCGACCATGGTCTTTCAATGTCCAACCATGAGGTAGGGACACCCAACCAGGCATGCCAGGCTTGGGTGGGGCTCGCTTCTACCTGGCTCAACGATAGGTTTGACCACGAGTTATAATATTTGGCTATAGGGTCTTGATGATCCCTTCTGCAGCTCTAATCCCACTTGCCCAGGCACCGGTGATGCCACGACTGGTGCCTGCTCCATCGCCTGCAAACCATACATCCTCTGTTACACGGAAGTGCTCATCAAGGTAGGATGGCTTATTGGCATAGAGCTTGATCTCAGGGTAGTACATGATGGTGGAAGGGTGCAGGACTCCCGGAACGATGGTATCCAAATTCTTCATCGCTCGCCAGATGGATCGCAGGACCTTAGCCGGGATTGCAAGGGAGATATCCCCCGGACAGCAGCTTTTCAGCGAAGGCTCGAAGTCATAGAGGTCGCCGCTAAAGCTGTCCTCCTTGCTTCTGGATCCAAGGCGGAAGTCCCCGACACGCTGCATCAAAGGCTTGCCACCTCCCATTAGGGCGGCCTGTAGACCGAGGTTTTCAGCAAAGGCCTGACCACTTGCCAAAGGTTCGGTAAATCGCACGGTCTTGAGAATGGCGAAATTGACCAAACCGTTGTCATTGTGGGAGTCGGCTGAGAAAGCGTGGCCATTGACCGAGTGCCACCCCTCGCCTCTGCTTGTGGCATAACGCTCTCGCACCACATGGGCATTGCCGCTGTTGGTGCAGAAGGTCCTCACCTTGTCTGGAAAATAGAACTTGGGGTCATAGTAGTCTTTTACGATAGGGTAGTGCTCGATGCGTGTCTCCACCCGTATTCCAATATCGACAATGTTGTCGACAAAGGGAACAGATAGGGTGTGCATGAGATCTTGAAGGAAGTGGAAGCCCTTTCTTCCTGGGGCTACCAGGAGCTTTTTGTACCCGATTTTCCTCTTCTCTGTGATGATGTACTGCTCTTTTTCTTGGATGTTCTCCATAGCCTCGCCTAAGGCCAGTTCAACTCCAAGCTCTTCCAGTTTTACCAAAAGTTCCTTGATGAGGCGTAGCCCTCCATCAGTGCCCAGATGGGTCTGCTTGATGTCCAGAAGCGTACAGCCCAAGCGCTCGGCTCTCTTTTGGTAGACATGTATGTTGTTCTTCTCAAGGAAAGTTGGCTGAAGGAAATCTATTACCTCTTGCAGGTAGTGTTCGGCCTCTTCCTTTTCCCAGTACTCGGTAGGAAATCCTATGGGGTAGGTGAAATTCATCTTGCAGTCGTTGCGCATGCCACCGGTGGAGGCTCGCTCGCGATCAAGCATGAGGATCTTGAGTTCTGGTCGCTGGTTAGCTAAAGCAAAGGCAGCACCCATTCCTGCAGGTCCGCTACCGACTATAATAACATCATATGTTTCCATCTATGCCCTCCAAGGTGATAGGAAGGCTCTTCCTTCCATGGTATTATCGCGAATCTTCCTCTTTTGGTAAAGACCTAATTCTTTTTAGGAATAAGTTGAATAGTGTTGAAAAAGAGAGTATCATTCCCTAAAAGGAATAGTAGTTTGGAGCATACATGATGTATATGAGTACAAAGCAAGCCGCCCTTCAATGGGGAATTTCTGAGCGTAGGGTTCGTATTCTCTGTTCCGAAGGGAGAATCGATGGGGTTATGCGTAGCGGATGGGCTTGGAATATCCCCTCTGATGCAGCAAAGCCCTCCGATGGGCGCCAACTGCGCCATCTGAAGAATGTTGATATGCGTGTAGGGACTGTGAACTTCTCCTCCTTGGAAACGATGCAGCATGCTTTTTTGTCTGCGGAAAAGGATGAGATGCAGATGCTCCTCATCTTTAGAAACTCAATCTTTAGATTTGTCCTGGGTACCTTCGCTTGTGAGGACCTTGCTATGGGTAATGAGGACTTGGCCCTGTTGTATTCAGGGTGTTTTTCCCCGTCTGTTTCCTTTGATACCCAATTGCTCGCCATCAATGTACGTTCGCTGTTGTTGCGCTTTGTACAGGAAAGTGGTCTGGGTCCCCAGTACAAAAGGGTACAGGCCACCCCTTTCTTCACTGAAAGCCGCCTGGTGCAGCTGTACCGTACCCTCCTGCAGGGTATCGATGATGAGGCGGGTCTGCACTATAGGGAGCTGGAGAGCTCAGAGATAAGCCTTGAGAAGCCGCCACTGCCTGTCGCAACGAGGATGGAGATCCTTCTGCGCCAGTATGAGATGGACTGGAAAGCCCTCCATCCTCTGGTGCGTTCCCTCTTTTTGTTTGGCGAACTGCTTCGCATTAGGCCCTTTGGTCGTTATGATGTGGTCTTTGCATCCGTAGTCCTTGCAGGCGAACTGCTTGCAAATGGTTTTCCCCCAGCCTTTGTCAACTTTGATCAGGTGTATGAATTTAAGGCATCACTGGCACTTACCCGCACTAGGGGTAATTACCAGCACACCGTAAGGATGCTGGAGCAGTCGTTGCACCATGAAATTGAACTGTATACGCGCAAGGAGAGTCGCAAATGAAATATGATTACTTTTTCCGAAATGCAACCATCGTGGACGGCTCTTCCCAGAGTTCGTTTGTCGGTGATGTTGCCATTAAGGATGACATGATAGTGAAAGTCTCCCCAGGGGGAGATACCCCCTCAGGAACTGCCTTTGATGCAAGCGGGCTTGTCTTGTGCCCCGGCTTCATCGATATCCATGGGCACAGTGACCTTGAGGTATTGAGA
>CAZGOK010000010.1:0-21094 GCA_964527665.1 uncultured Sphaerochaeta sp. | reverse complement strand
CCTCATTGACCGTATCCGCATCTCCGCATATCCATGCGAAGGCCGATACGGCATCCATCATGTGGAGTGTCTCACTCGCACTCGCCCCTGCTACGCTGTGGGGAGTCTATGCCTTCGGTCTTAGGACTCTCTTGGTACTCGGTTTCTCTATACTCAGCGCCGTCCTGTGTGAGTTTCTCCTCTCAAGGATGAGCAAGGAGTCCACCCTTTGGGATGGTTCGGCCTTCCTTACTGGATTGCTGGTAGGGGTCAACATGAGCCCTACCATACCGCTGTACATTCCTGCAGTAGCAAGCGTTTTTGCTATTTTTGTGGCAAAATGGACATTCGGAGGCCTTGGGGCCAACTGGATAAACCCCGCCCTGGCAGGACGGGTGTTTGTGTTCTTCTCGTTCACCACACCGATGAGCAGCTACAAGTTGCCCAGGACCCTCGCATCCCTTGCCCCCGATGCCCTCAGTTCGGCAACCCCTCTCTCCTTTGCCAAGACAGCGATTGCCTCAGGCCAGACCGGCCTCGATACCAATGCCCTGCTCGCCCAGGGTGGATATCCGTCCACCGCTTTTTCCCAGGGCATTGCATCGGTGACAGGCTTCTCCCCCTATTCGATCGACACCTTCCTAGGCAATGTCGGCGGATGCATAGGAGAGGTCAGCGCCCTGTTGCTCCTGGTCGGTGGGATATACATGCTCATTCGTAAGATCATCACGTGGCATGTCCCTTTGACTTATCTTGGCAGCGTAGGCCTGCTCAGCTGGGTCTTCGGTGGCATCCCCTCAGACCTTGGCCTCTTTGCAGGAGCCTTCTTCCCTTCGATCTTTACCGGAGGCCTTATGCTCGGTGCCCTGTTTATGGCAACCGACTACGTCACCAGTCCGATAACACACAAAGGGCAAGTTATCTTCGGCCTCGGTTGTGGCTTCTTTACCTTCCTCTTCAGATACTTTGGAAGCATGCCTGAGGCGGTTTCCGTATCCATCATCCTGATGAATATCGTCACCCCCACCATCGACCGCTATATCGTGCCTCGCAAGTTTGGCGATACGCGTGAGTATCGCAAAGAGCAGAAGGAGGCCAGGGTATGAAAAAGAATCTGAAATATGCATTCATCCTGCTCTCCATCTGTGCAGTCTGTGCCTTTGCCCTTGGTTGGACCAACTCCATTACCGCCCCTGTCATCGCACAGGCTGAGCGGGATAATGAGACGAAGGCCCTCAAGGCAGTGAGCAACGGGTGGACCGTAGGCGAGCAAACCAGTGTAAGCAGCGCCCCATATGTCCAGTACTCCATCCCACTTACCGAAGGGGAAGAGACCAAAGGGTATATCGTCGGCCTCAAGGGGGCTGGCTACGGAGGCGAACTCTCTTTGGTGGCTTCCTATTCCAACCAGGGGGAGATGCTCTTTGCCAAGGTCCTCACCAATAGTGAGACCCCTGGGCTTGGCAAGAAATGCGAACAGGAGGGGTATATGGATATGTTCAAGGAGACAGGGGCCGCCAAGGCGGTTCCCACAACCAAGGACATGCTCAGCGCCCCCGATGCAAGTGCAGTCAGCGGCTCGTCAGTCACCTTCATGGCCATCGGCAAGGCCATACAGGGTGGGAGCACCTACGTGAAGACCTTGGGAGGTTCGAAGTGAAACATAAGCATATGAAGGAATTGACCAAAGGTTTCTTTGAGCAAAACCCAGTATTTGTCGTGGCTTTGGGACTCTGTCCTGTCCTAGGGGTATCGACTCAGGTATCCAATGCGATAGGAATGACTGCAGGGGTCTTCTTTGTGCTCCTGTTCAGCAATATCATCATCTCTCTTCTGAGGAATGTAATTCCGGGCAGTATCCACATCCCTGCCTACATTGTAGTCATTGCCTCCCTGGTCACCGTCACTGAGATGGTCATGCATGCATTTGTGCCTGCTGTCTACAACTCCTTGGGTGTCTATCTTCCCCTGATCGTCGTCAACTGCATCATCTTGGGAAGGGCAGAGGCATTTGCCAGTAAGAACACCACCTTCGACAGTGCCCTCGATGCCATCGGCATGAGCATTGGCTTTGGCCTGGCCATCACCTTGATAGCACTTATCCGCGAGCTGTTCGGCTCGGGTACCATTACGCTGTTTCCTGTAGGAAACTTCAGTGGTGTCATCCCCATTCCCTGGTTTGATGAAAACCCTGTAAGGGTCCTCTCCCTTGCACCGGGCGCTCTTTTGGTCATGGGATTCCTGAAGGCGTTCTTCGATTGGAAGGGCTCACGAAAGAAGGTGAACAAATGAGCTATATTGCAATATTACTGACATTCATATTCATCAATAACTTCATTCTCGTACAGTTCTTGGGCTTGTGTCCCTTCATCGGGGTATCCAAGAACAGCGAGAATGCCATCGGCATGGGAGCCTCTGTTACCTTTGTCACCACCGTTGCCTCTGTGGTGACGTGGGCGATTTACTACTATCTTTTGGTTCCCTTCAACCTAGAGTACCTGCAGACACTCTCCTTTATCCTGGTGATAGCCTCGCTTGTGCAGCTGTTGGAGATGGTGATCCAGAAGATCAGTCCGCCGTTGTACAAGGCTTTGGGAATCTTCCTGCCCCTGATAACAACCAACTGTGCTGTCCTGGGTATTGCCATCATCAACATCACCAGCGGCTATAATGTGATGGAAGCTTTTACAGCCGGTCTTGCAGCGGGTCTAGGCTTTACCTTGGCAATCGTGCTGATGAGCAACATCAGAGAGAGGCTGGACCTCCAGCCGGTGCGCAGATCCTTCCAGGGTATGCCCATTGCCTTTGTCTCTGCCGGCCTGATGGCTCTAGCCTTCATGGCATTTGACAAGTCGCTGATCACAAACCTGCATCTGGTATAGGGAGAAGCCATGAATATTTTGTTTGCTGTTTTGATAATAGCCGTCTTGGGCGGCCTGTTTGGCTTTGGTCTCTCCTTTGCTGAAAAGAAGCTCGCCGTCAAGAAGGACCCGCGCGTCCTTGCCCTCGAACCCATCATGCCCGGTGCCAACTGTGGTGTGTGCGGCTATGCCGGGTGCAACGCCTATGCGGCTGCTGTAGCCCTTGGCGAGGCTCCCATCGGGCTTTGTTCACCTGGAGGCTCTGCCCTCGATGCCAAGATGGCTGAGATCATGGGAAAGAAGATAGACCTTACAGGAGAGACCCGACGTCAGGTTGCTCACGTCATGTGCAGGGGAAACCTTGAGTTCACCACCAAGGACTATGCCTATGAGGGGTTGCTAGACTGTAACGCCGCCGCCCTGCTTTTTGCAGGGGACAACACCTGTAAGGATGGGTGTCTGCACCTAGGCAGCTGCATTGCAGTATGCCCGGTGGATGCCATCTCCAAGGATGAGCAGGGCTATATCATCGTCGATGAAAAGGCCTGCATCAGCTGTGGCAAATGCGTCGGCATCTGTCCCAACGGGGTCATGCAGATGGTCTATGAGGATAGTGAATATCTCATTGAGTGCAATAGCCACGAGCCGGGGGGGAAGATTCGCAAGATGTGCACGGTAGCCTGTATAGGGTGCATGATCTGTGAAAGGAAATTCCCCGAATCAGGGTGCAAGGTTGATAGGTTCCTCTCGACATTTGACCAGTCTGTGCCACACTCACAGATAGCAGAGGCCGCAGAAGCCTGCCCTACGAAGTGTATCGTCAAGCGGTAATAGATGAAAAAAGTACTGATAGGTGCCTATAGCCAGATTCCCGCAGGATCACCAGCGCCCGTTTTAGAACGGGCGCTTGAGTCTGTGTACAAGCCGATGCTGACCTATCTGCACACTGCAGAGAACGCTGTGTTGCAGCTCTATCTGAGCAGTTTTCTGATGGAGTGGTTGGAGAAGAACCACCCTGAGGTGAACATGCTCATAGGCGACCTTGCTCGCATGGGTAGGGTGGAACTGCTCACAGGCTCCTACAACCAGAGTGTCCTCTCCCTGCTCTCCCCAAAGGACCGCTCCAACCAGATAGAGCTGAACACCACCTGGATACGCAAGCGCTATGCTCAGAGGAGCAAGACGCTGTGGTGCTACTCCCAGTACTTCAATCCCATCTATATCAACACCCTTGCCTTGTGCTGCATCGACAGGGTACTGATCTCCAGCTATGACGGCATCCGCGATGAGGAGTACCTTGAGGAACCCTTCCAGATGCAGGAGTTGGGCAAGAGCGTGCAGATCATCCCCACAGACAGTTCGGTGGGTTCCCTTGTCAGGCAGTATGCCCTCTCTAAGATCGGATTCCCCGAATTCCTGCACAAGCTCAAGGCCCTGATGCAGGAGTGCACATCCTCCTTTTGTGCGGCGATGGTCAACGTCGACCAGCTCTGCCAGGGGGGCATTACAGCGCCCCAGACCGAAGAGCTGTTCACCTTGTTGTGCAGCTTCTCCCCCTCCTCCATTGAGGAGGTCAACGACCCCAACGAGCCCTTGAAGAGGGGATACCTCCAGACAGGCTGGTACGGCCATGACTGTGAGAGGGGAGAGCTCTCCTGTTTCAACGACCTCTTTGTCAAGGATGAGAGCCTTACCTACCTCTATGGAAGGTTCACCTCCATGCTCGATTCTGCTCGCTCATACAAGAAGGACAAGGATGTGCGCAAGCGCCTTGAGATACTGCTGCAAAAGATGTCCCAAGGGGGGCCGTTTGTCTGTGATGCCAATGCCTCCATGTTGCGCTCCTCCATTCGTAAGCTTGTCTGGCGATACATCAATGAGGCGGACTCGGTCTTGGTGGCAGCCCCTGACTATGTCTATCCGGTGAGTACCGACTACGATGGGGATGACCTGGACGAATATCTTACCATAGGCAAGAACATCAGCAGCGTCGTCGATGCCAAGGGAGGCTCGCTGAGCGAGCTTACCTACCTTCCTTCGCTGTATAACTATGGCGATACCTTTGCACCCCTTAAGGGCTTTGGCACAAGCCAGAGTTTGCATCCTCCTGTCCCAGGGACCAAGCAGAGGCTCTTCACCGATGTTTTCTTTCCAATGGATAGAGAGGTGGGTGAGTATGACAAGCGTGATTCAACAATGGTTCTGGATATGGGAAGGGCTGTGTATGACCTCTCTGTCGTTGACAGGAGAAACACCGAGTATCTTGCCCATGCGGTGTGCGAAGAGAGGGCCATCCTGGGCAGCAGCCTCACCATCGACAAGTATTTCAAGTTCCGCCAGAATACCGTCCTGCTGGAGATTACCCTCACCAACAGCGGTGATGAACACATCGAGTGCACGTACGGCTGTGAGATGCCCCTCTCTGTCGGTTCCAAGAAGCAGACCACTTCCTTTTCAGTCATGGAGGAGCGCAAGCTCATCGCCTATGAGGAGAGTGAAGTGGTGGTCGAAGGGGTCAAATCCTTCAAGATTTTTGATGAACCAAACAATACGATGGTCTCCTTAGTTGCAGATACACACTTTACCTTGCTTAAGGAAGACTATAGTATTGAGTACAAGACAACCTTGGAAGAGGAACAACTCTACCAACATACCCTGTACCTGCTGACCTGGCCGCTTTCTCTCGCCCCTGGCGAAGAGCACAAGCATACCCTGGGCCTCAGGCTCGAACGAAAATAAAATTGAGGAGACCCTATGCACTTTCAGAACAAATCACAGTTTGAAGATATGAAAGAAGAAGCCTACACAGTATGGAGGCGGCTTTGACTCCTCCAACCTACAAGAAAAAATAGCTGACCTTGAAAAGCAGACCCTGGAGCCAGGATTTTGGGAAGACAAGCGTGGTGCAGAATCCCTGTTCAGTGAACTGAACGCCCTGAAGGACTCCTATTTCCCCTGGAAGGAAGTGATCGAGAAGATGGATGACATGGAAGAGCTCATCACCATCTATTCAGACGAACCTGACAACACCGAGGAACAACAGGAGATCGACTCCCAGATAGAGACATTGGCCAAAGAGTATGAAAAACTCAAGCTCAAGACCCTCCTCGATGGGCAGTTCGACAAGAATGACTGCTTCCTGACAATCCATGCGGGTACCGGAGGCACTGAGGCCAGTGACTGGGCCAGCATGCTCATGCGCATGTATCTGCGCTACTGCGAGCGTAACAACTTCAAGAGCCAGATCCTTGACCTGCAGGAGGATGAGGGGGGCATCAAGAGCGTCACCATGAAGATAACCGGCTCCTACTGCTTTGGCTACCTCAAGGGCGAGGCTGGGGTGCACCGTCTGGTGCGTATCAGCCCGTTCGACTCGCAAAAGAGAAGACATACCTCCTTTAGCAGCGTCTATGCCTCTCCGGTGATGGACGACACCATTGAAATTGACATCAAGCCTGATGACTACCGCCTGGACACCTACCGAGCTGGTGGGGCAGGGGGCCAGCACGTCAACAAGACCGACAGTGCAGTGCGGATAACCCACTTTGAGTCGGGCATTGTTGTACAGTGCCAGAATGAACGCAGCCAGGGGATGAACAAGGACCTTGCATTCAAGGTGCTCAAGAGCCGCCTGTATGAATACTATCGGGAAGAGAAGGAAAAAGAGCAGCAAAAGACTGCGATCGCCAAGAAGGAGATAACCTGGGGCAGCCAGATCAGGTCCTATGTCTTCCAACCCTATACCATGGTCAAGGATCATCGGACAAGTGAGACCATCGGCAATATCCAGGCGGTCATGGACGGTTCGATCGATCCTTTCATTGAAAGCTTTTTGCGGTGGTCAAAAGAGGAGGCGTAAGGGTGCGGATCAGGGGTATCCTGTTGGCTCTTGTAGGCTTCCTCTTGGCATGCCTGCCGCTTTTTGCCGCTGACCAACCCTCTTTTTCTGTGGGTATCATCGCCTTGGGTGATGAGCTCTCCCCGTTTGCCTCCCTGGTGGGCGAGGGGGGGCGCACTTATGCCCCGACGTTCATCATCCCCAGCGAAGCGTACAGCGTTCATCTTTTTTCCAGGGAACAGAGGGAGCAAGAGATCTCCATCGCGGAGAGCATCTCATCAGCGTATCGTTCGAAATCCGAGAAGGATCTGCAAAAGGCCCTGCTGTCCCTGCCTGAATCAACAAAGGTCCCCTCTGACAGCTTACCGATCATCTACCGCGATGTGCCCTTGGAAAAGGGATACTCCGCTCTTCTCTCCTCCTCTCCTGATTCCCGCTCCTGGTTCGCTTCGCGCGAGAAGCTCGATGCTTTTGTCATGGTCCAACAGACAAGGATCGCATCAAAGATTCGCCTCAGGCTCTACTGGTATGACCTCTTTACCAATACAACCACACCCGTCTTCGACCAGGTGGTTCTACAGGATATCCCCCAACAGCTGCAAGAGGAGATAGGGGGAGCCCTCATAGCCAAGAGTGCAGGAGACCAGTACGGCCTGCTCATTCTTGACGGGTACACCTCCGCCCTCTCCATCGAGGCCGATGGGCAGCCGCTACCCCTCCAAGGGGGACAGGCCCTATTGAACTCAGGGGAGTATACGCTGACTATCAGCAGGGAAGGGTTCATCCCGAGCCAGAGCGTCGTCACTGTAGAGGCAAAGGCCATCACGCGCATCCCTGTCGTCCTGGAGAGGATTCCCATGGGTGAGATGCATCTTTTCTCCTCTCAGGGAAAGGTCTCCTGGTTTGTGGACGGGCTTCTTGTAGATACCACCTGCTCGCTGAGCCTGAGCGCTTCTCTAGTCCCTCTTGTGTTGGTTGCCCAAAAGGAGGGCTTCTCCAGCAAAACGCTGCAGATACAGACTCCTTTCCAGGAGCGGGAGGTGCTCCTGGAGCCAGAGTGGATGGCCGACACCTCCCTGCTGCAGAAGAGGCAGCGGGACTTTTATGCAAGTTTACGAAATACTATGGTGATATTTGGACTCTATGTGGCCAGTTCCACGCTCTCTCAGACATTTGATAGGGCAAACCCGTTGTGGCAGCCCCTGCAGGTTGCGACCAGTGGTTTTGCCCTTGTCTCAACGATGCACACTATTATGAATCTTGCTTCCTATGTCGCTCTTGCGAGTTCAGGCGTACGGTAGCAGCCCTTGGAGTTTTTAGATGAAAAAGAAATTTGGTGACAGGCTCAAGGCCTTGTTTGGCATAAAGAGCTTCAACGAGCAGTTCTTTGAAGATCTTGAGGATTTTCTCATTGAAGGGGACCTGGGGGCAAAGCTTGCCATGGATATATCGGACGAGATGCGAAAACTGGCAAAAAGTCAGAAGCCCACCACCCAGGAGGACCTCCAGCTGATGGTCAAGGGAGCCCTCTCCTCCAAGGTACGTGCCTTCCTCCCTGAATTGGATAAGAACGAACTGACAGTCTTTCTCATCCTGGGGGTGAATGGGGTCGGCAAGACAACCTCCATCGCCAAGATGGCTCAGATGTACATGAACCAGGGCTACTCGGTGATGCTCGCTGCAGCGGATACTTTCCGGGCCGCTGCCATCGACCAGCTTGAGGTCCATGCCCGGAGACTGGGCTGCCGCCTGGTCAAGCAGAGCAGCGGCAGTGACCCCGGCTCTGTTGTCTATGATGCCATAACATCGGCTAAGGCACGCGGAGAACACCTTATCCTGGTGGACACCGCAGGGCGGATGCACAACAAGGATAACCTCCTGCGCGAGCTCTCCAAGATTGACAAGATCGTACAGGGCAGGGGTGTGGACAGCGCCCACTACCTGAAGTTCCTGGTCATAGACAGCACCACCGGTCAGAACGGCATAAGCCAGGCTGACCTGTTCAACCAGGCTGTAAAGCTCGATGCCCTGATCCTCTCCAAGTATGACTCCCTGGCAAAGGGCGGCGCCCTGGTCCAGATCGGAGAGAAGTTCGACATCCCCATAGCCTTTGTCGGTACCGGGGAGAGCTATGCAGACATGCACCCCTTTGACAAGGAAGAGTTTCTCAACAGCCTGGTAGGCCTATGAGAAAAGCGGCCCCCCTCCTGTTCATCCTGATGCTCATGTTCTCCCTGCCTGCCCAACAGCGGGTCAGCTCGAACAGCATCGGACAGGACAGGGAGAGGTTTGCCCAGGGGGGGGAGTACTCCCTTCTGCTCGAAGAAGGTGGCTCGACGCTCTATCGCGATGGTTTGGTGGTGTGGACCAAAAAGCACACTGAAGCTGATGGGGTGGTTGAAGTGACCACCGTGCATGCCGCTTCCGATTTGCCTGATTTCAAACGCTATGAACACAACCGCCTCATAAGCGAAGGGGAGGGCGATAGGGTCCGCCACTTCATCTATGACAAGCAGGACCTCATGGCAAAGAGCATGACCCTCGTCTCAGGCGATCTCGCCGAGATGGAGCTCTATAGCTACGATGTGGGGACACACAGGCTGAACAGCATCCTCACCATCACAAATAAGGGCAGTGAGGTCTCCTATTTTGGAGGCCATGGCGGCCAGAGCTGGTTCTCCTATACCAAGGATGGGCTCTTTACCAAGGCTACCCGCCTCTCTGGTGGAGTGCAGATCCAGGAGCTGTGGCAAGGGGAGACCCGCATCAAGAGTGTCGAGGTCGAGATGCTCCCCGAAGGGGGTATGCTTCTTACAACCAAGACCCAAAAAGGGGAGGAGCGTGAGCTGTATGATTCGCAAGGATTGCTCATTGAACGCACTTCGGCCTCCTTTACCACCCGATACAGCTATACTGAAGATCGGCAGCTCGTCGAGGCCCTTGAAAAGGGAGTCGATGGACTTCAGCGCATCATGCGCTACGAGGAGGGCAAGGTAGTGTCGGAATCACTGTATCAGGGGGGTGTGCTTGAAAAGGATACCCTCTATCGAAGCGGTATGGGCAAGGTGGAGACCCTCTATGACCAGGGCGTCCCCTACTGCGACTTGGAGTACGCCCTCGATGGCAAGCGTGTGCTCTCCATCAGGTACCTCTAGAACCATGGTGCTCTTCCTTGCCAGGCGGTACGCCTTCTCTTCGGAGAACCGGCACAAGGGGACCAGTGTGCGCATCGCCTTCGGTCTTGCCCTCTGTCTCTTTGCCATCACGATGGTGCTCTCCTTCATGCAGGCCCTGCAGGCCAACCAGTTTGAGGACATTCGCACCTTCGAGTCCTTTGATGTGCAGGCCCCCCTGCCTTTCACCGATCTCAGAGCAGCAGATGCCCTGGTAGGGGAGCTTGAGGGGCTCGCTTTGGTCGACCATGCATTCCTCTTTGCAGAGATCCCTGTCCTGATCCAAGGAAGGGACGGAACCTCCCTTGCAGGGAGGATCCGTGCCATCCAGAGCAAGGGTCGCTTCAGTGAGGAACTGAACCTCTATAAGGGGGAGCTCTTCAAGGAGGGTAGTCTCTCCGCCTCATACCTGCACCTCTCCTCCATGCCCCTAGGGGAGTCTGTCGAGGTTACGCTGTTGAAGAAAGGCAAGCAGGCTGCGGTAATCCCCTCTCAGAGAATGATGACTGTCGGGGGTATCTACTTTACCTCGATGTATGACTTTGACGCATCCACCTACCTCACTGACCTGCCCACCCTCTACGCTCTCAACGGCGATGCTCCCCTTTCGGTGGGAATCTACTCCCAGGCGAACAGTGATGCTGTAGCCAAGGAGATCAGGGAGAACTTCCCCACCCTGGAGCCTGTCACATGGAAGGAGGCGAATGCCTCCCTCTATGGGGCGATGCAGCTTGAACAGAGCATGATGGCCCTGATGCTGCTCTTGATGGTGGCGGTCATCATCATCCACATCCGAAACAGTTCAAGACGGCTTTTGCTAGCCAAGCAGCGTGAGATCGCGATGTTGCGCTCCATTGGGCTCAACAAGGCCAGGGTGCAGCAGATCTTTGTACTGCAGGCCCTGGTCGTGGCAGCTGTAGGCTCCCTGGGGGGGGTGTTGCTCTCCTATGCAGGGCTGCTCTCCTATCCCTTCTTTTCCCACCTGATATACAGATCGCTGGGGGTGCACCTCACCCTTTCCATCAATGCCCTTGACCTGTTGATCCTGGTCGCAGCAATACTCGCTTCAAGTGGCCTTGCCTCCTACATAGGAACGAGGCGCATCTTGAAGGCGGATATTATGGAGATGTTTGCCCATGACGAAGTCCAATGAGATACTGCTGCTGAAGGCAGTGAGCAAGAGCTTTCCCGCCACTGCGCGTGGGGGTGAGCCTATAGAGATCCTCGATGCCATCGACCTCTCCTTGAGCCCTGCCACAAGCATGGCCATCACTGGCAAGAGCGGCTCGGGCAAGAGCACGCTCCTGCAGATAAGTGCCGGCCTGCTCTCCTGTGAAACAGGGGAGGTCCTCTTTGACGGCAAGAGGCTCAACTCCCTCGATGATGGGAGGCTGAGCAAGATTCGCAGTACGCGCATGGGCTTCATCTTCCAAAGCAGTCTCCTCCTTGATGACTTCACCGCCTTGGAGAACGTGACGGTGAGCGCCATGATCAGGGGTTTGGGGGAGAAGGAGGCCCGCTCCAAGGCTCTCGCTCTTTTGGAGAGCGTTGGCCTTGGAGACCGCCTCGCTCATAAGAGCGACCAGCTCTCCGGAGGGGAGCGCCAGAGGGTGGCCATCGCGCGTGCCCTGGTCAATGAGCCGCTGGTGCTCTTTGCCGATGAACCCACCGGCTCCCTTGATGAGCGCAATGCCGCCCTCATCGAGGATATGCTCTTCGATTTGGTTGCTGAGAAACAGGTGGCCCTGATGCTCATCACCCACAACATGCCCTTTGCCTCCAGGTGCGACCAGGTCTACAGGCTGCATAACCGCAAACTGGAGGCCATAAGGTGAGGCATACCCTCCCTTGGATGCTCATCGGGCGAAAGCTGGGCATCCATAGCTCAACAGCGGCAAAAAGAAGGATCGTGTTCAATGTCCTGCTGATCTCGGTGGTGGTCGCAGCCCTGGTCTTTGCCCAGCTGTTTGTAGTCTCCATGAGCCGGGGGATAGCCAACAAGTACGCCCTGCTGGGCAATGGACACCTGCAGGTGCATGAGCAGGCCGGGACTCCGATTCCACCCTTGGATGCTATCTACGATGTGCAACTGGTTGCACAGACCTATTCGCTGATCTACAGCCCCTCAAAGAACCTGATGGTCCGCCTCAAGGGGGTGGAGGGCTCCTACTTCAACGAACAGAGAAAAGGGGAGCTGACCTTCCTCGCTACAGAACTCGATGCCAAAGGCTCCTCCCTGCCTCAGGTCCTCTTGAGCACCAGCGTTGCAGAGAAGCTTGAGGTGGGACAGGGTGATAGGGTTGCCCTGATGATGATCAGCAACAACACCTTGCGCCCCCAGCTCTGCATTGTTGCAAACCTCTATGACTCGGGCTATAAGGAGCTGGATGAGAACCTGATCTTCTGTGACTTCTCCCTCATGGACAAACTGTTCTCCACCAAGGCTGATACCTACTATGAAGTGCTGGTGGCAGACAATGCGATCACCGAGGTCCGCTCCCGCCTGGAGGGGGCGGGACTTTCGGTCACCTCCTGGGACCAGGAGAATTTTGCAGTGGCGACCAATTTGGAGACGAGCCGTCAGGCTGTGCTTGGCGTCATGATCGTGGTGGCGATCCTATGCGGCTACTTTATCAGCGAGCTGAGCCGGGAACTGGTCGAGGATGACAAGAGGCGAATAGCGCTGCTGAAGCTGCTTGGTGCAGGCAACACCCTTATCAGGGGGGTCTATTTCACCACCGTCATGCTGGTCACCCTCATCTCCATCCTGGTGGGAACCGCCACCGGCATCCTGTTGGGGCTCAATTTGGGGTCGATGCTCTCTTTTCTTGCTGCCAGATCGATTCCGGCCCTCTCCTTCTATCTTCTGGACTTCACTGTCATCATTCCGTACCTCGACATTGCAACCATTTTGCTTGTCCTGGTCCTGGTTAGTTCCCTCTCTGTGCTCTGGAGCCTGAGAAGGGTGGCGAAAATCCCGCTGTTGATCTCTGCACGCTTTGACTAAGTGCTGTTTATCTATATACTGGTCTCATGAATTTTGAAGTGTTTGCCTTAGGGACCAGTGGCATGATGCCCCTGCCCAACAGATTTCTTACCAGCGCCATGGTCCGACGTGACGGAGAGCTTTTCCTGTTTGATTGCGGGGAAGGGACCCAGATATCACTGAAGATGCTCAATCTGAAATGGAAGAAGATCAACTCGATCTTCATCAGCCATATGCATGCAGACCATGTCACCGGCCTGCCTGGAATCCTTATGCTTTCCAGCCAGGTTGACCGTGATGACCCGCTGACCATCTATGGACCCCCTCGCCTGAAGGAGTACATCGATGCAAATCGCAGAATCCTTGATATGTACATCAACTATGAGATAATTGTAAAGACAGCCCATCCGGGAGTGCTCATCGAAACCGATGAGTATACCATCTCAGCCTTCCCCCTTGCCCATACAAAGCCCTGTACGGGCTTTGTCATGGAGGAGAAGATGCGCCCCGGTGAGTTCCATCCCGACCTTGCTTCGGCAATGGATATCCCAAAGGGTCCTCTTTGGGGGAAATTGCAGAAAGGAATTTCAGTGACCCTTGCTGATGGCAGGGTCATAGAGCCAAAGGCTGTGATGGGAGAGGCTAGGGAGGGACGCAAGTTCAGTTTCGTAACCGACTCGCTCTATCTGCCCTCCATTGCAGAGCATGTGAAGGGTAGTGACCTGTTCATCTGTGAGGGTATGTTCGGCTCCGATATGGAGGAGACTGCTCGGGAGAAGATGCATATGACAGCCGGCCAAGCTGCTCGCATTGCTCATGATGCCGAGGTAAAGAAGCTTGCCCTGATTCACTACAGTCCCAGGTATAATGACTGGGAACTTGAGTTCCTAGCTGAGGATGCCCAGAAGATATTCCCCAATACAACTCTTACTCGGGACCGTATGCGCTTTGATATTCCCTTGAAGAACTAGGAGAGGGTGGATTCATCCTCTTCATCATCCTCAAGCATACATGCCGTAACCGCCTCATGCAGCAGTAGCGAGCTGTCCAGTACCCTGCCGTTTCTTGAGGCAAACCCTATCTGAAGCGAGGAACCTGAGAACTCCTTCTTGCAACTTTCCAGCAGGGAGAGGGTGAAGGAGCGTGCCTCATCCGCATTGTAGAAGGGGAGTACCATGGCAATCCTGTTGTTTTCCAAGATGAAGCTGTAGGCAAGTTCGCCGCTGAGCATGATCATCTTGTTGGCGATCTGCATAGCAGGGCCCTTGCTCACATCGACAAGGACGAGTGTCAGGTCATAGTCCATCTCCTGTGCATTTTCCAGTTCGATGGAGAGGATGGAGGTGAAATCGTCCTTGAAGGTGTTGACGATCAGGTTCTTCTCGTCAGCAGCGAGAGGTATTGTGGGGGCTTGGGCAGGTTGTTCAGCGACAGGGGTGGCAACCTCTTCGGTATGCTCTACCATGGAGAGGGTAGGCATCTTTACCTCCCTGATGGGGGAGGGGTGGATGACCAGCTCATCTTCTGGGGCTAAGGCAGTCTCAAATGAACGACCTTCGTCTGCGAGGGCGTGGCTGTGGATCAGCTCATCGGTGTGCCGGTGCAGGGGGTCATCACCGGGGAGGGTGTATAGGGGCTTGTCATATGCATTGGGGGGTAGCTTGTCTATCTCGTCGGCAAAGTCCTCATCGCGCTTGCGTGCGACAAGTACGCCTATCTCTATCATGACCAGTCCGATCAAGAGCGGGAATAGTTTTACCAGCACTTCATAGATCTGTTCCTGGTTTATTGAGTAAAGTGGCAAGATATAACGGGATGCCAGGTAAAGAAGACCCAGTAGGATAAAGACAGTCAGGAACAGACTGAGTAATATTTGACGGCCATAGTGCTTGTTTTCAGACATTGCAACCTCCCGGAGCAAACTTTACACGTACATTAAACATATAGTATCATACTTAGCATATAAGATGAACAAAAGCATACAAAGAAAATTACAGGTAATCTTCACTCTAGGCAGTATACTAGCATATTTTATCCTTCTTGGTCTGTTTGGCGAGGATGGATACCTCCATGCTCGCTCTGTCAGGAGTGAATTGGAGCTCCTCACCCAGCGCGAGGAGGCCCTCCTGTTGCAGGTGGACTCCCTCAAACTGCAAATGGAACAGATGACCACCCAGGATGCCCTCAAGGATGCGGCTTTTCGCTTCGGCTATCAGGAGCAAGGCGAGCAGGTCTTCTACTTTGCCTCCGATGGAGAGGCTGAGCCTCCCCAACAGGAGCAAAGTAGTATTGTAAAACCCGAAAAACAAGCCTTTCCTGGATTTGCTAAGCGTTGGATAGCACTCATGGCCCTAGCATTTTCTTCTGTTTTGACGCTAGTATGGGGCATAGTAGCAAAGAGGAGATCCGATTCCAGATGAGCAAAAAACACGAAGAGGCAGAGGTAATGTACAAGCAGGTCCCAGGGACGCTTGAAAGGACGGTCGCTTTGTTGCAGGAGGACAAGGTGGTGGTCCTGCCTTGTGATACCATCTACGGCCTGTGCGCCAAAATTGGCCCAGCCGAAGATGCCCTGCGTTCAGTGAAGTACAGGGGGGAGACAAAGCCCTTCCTCATCCTCGCCACCTTGGAGCAGGCAAAGCAGATCTGCATCGTCCCTGAGGATGTGGAGGCGGCCTGGCCATGTGCCCTTACCGCAATCCTGTCCAACAAGGAGGGGGGCGGCACCACAGCTGTGCGGGTGCCCGCCGACGCTTTCCTGCAGGAGGTCCTCACCAGACTTGGCACGGGCATATACTCGACCAGTGTCAATGAGTCAGGCTACCAGACCATAACCAGCATCACCGACATCATCTTCTCCTTCAAGGACCGGGTCCCGGCTTTTATCGTTGGATCGGAGAATCAAGGGAAAGTTCCCTCGACCCTGATCGACTGCACGACAAAGCCGTATACCCTGGTGCGCTGTGGCCAGTATGATGCATCAGAGCTCCTACAAGCCTAGAGCCTGATCTTCCTCGCCTCCATATAGTACCGCTTCTCACTCGCTTCACCCATGGAAAATGTTTTTCTGGGCAGCGAGCTGTCTTTTATGATGGTCTCAAAAAAGGTCTCCTTGGATACGTCGGGCAGGATGAGTGCACAGTTGCCCTCCTTTGCCCCAAGGTTTGAGGTGACCTCTTCGCCATGGATGTAGTCCACCGATGCCTTCTTCTGTTCCAGAAGCGAGTCGATGACCACCTGTAGCGTGCCTGCTGCGATGTTCGCAACAGCACCGGAGAGGCTGAACAGGCAGTACCCGTTCTTGTCCCTATAGCCAAAGCGTTGGAAATCACCCTTTTCATTGATGAGCTTGTGCAGTGTAGGCAGGTCGGCGACCTTCTCTATGATCACAAAGGAGGCGCATTTCTCCACCTCAGCCTTGAAGGTGGCGAAGTCCAGTCCGAACAGGACGCGGTGGATGGGTTCGAAGGTGAGGCCCGGGTCATAGATGTTCTCCAGCTCCACCATCGCATAGCGTGCAGGATGGCCTTCCCACTCCTCCTGGGGCAGTGTTTCCTTTACATCTTCCCAACAGCTCTTTGCCGTGGCCAGGCTGTGGTTTCCGTCCCCCATCGCATAGAGCAGGGGGTTTTCAGGGTCGAGGCCGCCCTGTATCTTCTCAAGGGCATCGGCGATCGCTGCAAAGTCATCCCTGCTGTCGACCACCCAGGCGCTGAGGGTGCCTCCCCCTGCCATGAGGGTGGTGTCATACGCCTTGTGCAGATAGGCTGTCTTGGCGACAAGCGGCTCAATGACTGATTTGTCCTTGTCGCTTATCAGCACCATGATGTGCGGCAGTTCCAGAGAAGCGTTCTTACGGATCTCCTTTCTGGGGGGTATGCGGCTGAGGATCGTCCCTTCGGTAGCCCTGATCAGGGACCTTGAACCTACCGAGTAGTCGTACTGCTCAAGGTCCAGCAGGACCAACAGGCCCCACCTTCCGTTGAAGTAGGTGCTTGTGGTGCGGTGGACCAGGAAGAAACAGTTTTTGTGGGTGTCGAAGATCGCCCGCTGCTCATAGGTTGCCATATTGTCGTTGATGAGGGCGATGCGCTTGTCCGGTTCGGCATCCTCCAGATAGGCTTCGGGAAAGATGAGGTTCAGCGTCGAGGGGTCCTCCCCGACATAGGAGCGGGCTTGTTCCCAATAGGATTTTTCTGAAGTATACTGGTCACAGGCGACGACAGCCCACTTGGAGAGGTCCACTCCCAATTTGGGAAGAAGGATGTCTGCAGTGTGCAAGCCAAGGTTTTTCAAGCGTTCTGGAGTATTTGGCATGGCGATTCCTTATTGTTTTGGTATACTCCCATGGTAAGCCAATATACCCTGTCCAGCAAGGAAAAGTGAGAAATAAATGAGCAAGGCGATAGTATTTACCGGTGGAGGGGGTCCTTCCTCCCTGCCGGATGACCTTATAGGGGTGGGAGACTACCTCATTGCAGCTGATAGCGGCTTTGACAAGGCCCGATCCTTGGGCGTTTGTGTGCACTCTGTCATCGGTGATTTTGATTCGACTGCATTTGTAGAGGAAGCCTTGGCCATCGAGCACGAGCGGTACTCTGCAGAAAAGGACCACAGCGACACCTACCTCGCCATCGAGAAGGCCCTCAGGCATTCCGACGAGGGGTATGTGCTGGTAGGAGGGGGAGGCTACCGCCTGGACCACCTGATGCAGACCTACTCACTCTTCTCCCAGTTCGGGCCTCCAAAGCTCTGGCTCACCCGGTATGAGTCCAACACGCTCGTCTCCTCATACAAGCACTTCACACACTTGTCCAAGGGAAGGACGGTCAGCCTCTACCCGGCGACCCTTGAGGGGAGGGCGACGGTGGAGGCAACGCCCTTGAGATGGCCGCTGGCTTCCTTTGCGATGAGCTTCTCTTCCTTTTCCCTCTCCAACACCTGCACCGAGGAATATCTGGAGGTCCACGTTGAGGGAGAGCCCATCTTTGTCAGCTTCCCGGTTGCCCGAACAAAGGGTTAGGTGATACCATAGGCTTATGTTGCACACCAGAAGATTGCTGGCATTCTCCAGCAGGGTCCATACCTATACGATGCTGCTATACCTCTTCTTTTTCCTGGTATATCTTTCAAGCAGCTATTTCTTGGTAAGCGAGACCTTCATTGACCTCTTGCAGTTCGCCCTGATCCTCATCAGTTGGACCAGCCTGCTCTTCGGACTGTGGATCATTGTCTTCTCCTTCATCGTCTGGAGCAGTGACCGGGTCTTCCCCCTCTCACCCATTGTGCTGACACTGCTGAGGATGGGCGGAGTCTTCGCACTGAGCACCTTTGTAGCAATTATAGAAAAGCTGGTCACCGACGGTGTGGCCGTCAGCTAACAGGAGATCTTCATGAACAATCCTCTTATCAGCGCTGTGCGCGGAGCCATCTGCGTCGAACGCGATGAACCCGCCCTTATCGAAGCAGCCTCTTGCAAGCTCTATACCGCCCTCCTTGAGGCAAACGATATACAGGAGTCGGACATCGCCTGCCTCCTGCTTACCCAGACAGGTGACCTGAAGAGCCGCAACCCTGCAGGGGGCCTGCGCAAAGGCGGTCACTGCGCCATAACACCGCTGTTCTGCATGCAGGAGCTTGAGATCGAGGGGATGCTTGAAAAGGTCATACGTATGCTGGTCATCACCAACAAGGCGGTAGGGGATGTCAAGCCTCTGTTCCTCGATGGGGCTGAGAAGCTCAGGCCGGACTTGGCCAATCTGGGAACTGTACTGAACTCCTAAGTTCATATAAAGAGAACATTTTAGAACAATGGCTCATGACTACAGATACGAGCCTGCATGGGGCCTTATCTCTGGTATTTCTTGAACAGAAAAAAAATAGAATTGAATAAAGCTATATATTGTAGCTGTATAAGTAACTTGGATTGGTCTTGCATAGTGTTTTTGGTGCAATTGACAAGCAAAGTGAATTCCATGATACTTTTTTACATTGCAAGAGGGGGGTGGAGTATCACACGTTTGCACCTGATGCTCGCCTACCCAGCATCCTCTTGTTGCCACAAGGTGATGAGGTGGTACGCACTACCCTAAAAGAGCGATATATGGAGGTTCACGCATGTATGTGACCGTAAACAAAAGTTCCCTGACCGGGGAGATGCACGTACCGGGATCCAAGAGCCATACCATCCGTGCGGTCCTGCTGGCCATGCTGGCACAGGGGGTGAGCATTATTGAAAACCCCCTGCTCAGCGGTGACGGCGAAAGTGCCATCGCTGCAGCACGAGCCTTTGGTGCCAAAGTAGAACAAACCGGCAATACCCTGGTCATTGAGGGTAGGGGGATACCTCTGTTGACCCCAGAAAAGGGTATCAATACAGAGAACTCCGGCACCACCACCAGCTTTGTCACCTCCTTGGCCACCCTTGCAGAGGGCCAGACCCTCATCACCGGTGATGTTCAGATCCAGCAGAGACCCATCAATGTCCTTGTCGATGCCTTGAACGCTCTGGGGTGTTCGGTAAATTTGGTGCGGAAGGGCTCGAAGGCCCCGCCGCTTCTGGTGAAGGGTGGGGCTCCGGGTGGTAGGGTGACCATCGATGGGTTCAACTCCCAGTTCGTCTCAAGCTTGCTGCTGGCATCCCCTTTGGCCTGCGGCAGGACGGAGATCATGGTGACCAACCCCTTGGAGAAGCCCTATGTGCAGATGACACTGGACTGGATGCGCCGCTTTGGGGCGATTGTAGAGAGTAATGAACCGCTGTACACCCATTTTGTCCTGGATGGGGGCCAACAGTACCGTAGCGGCTCGTACACTATCCCAAGCGACTGGTCGGCTGTCGCCTTTCCCCTGGTCGCCGCCTTGGGCGGCAACTCCCATCTCACCATTGCCGGGCTGGACTTCTCCGATTCACAGGGGGACAAGGCTGTGGTCGACATCCTGGCCAAGATGGGTGCTGACATTGAAAAAAACAGGGAAAACCAGAGCCTCACCATCAGGGGAGGAAGAAAACTAACAGGTGGGCTATCCATTGACCTTGGGGATATCCCCGACTCCCTGCCCGCCCTCTGTGTAGCTGCCCTCCACTGTGATGGTGAGACCACCTTCACCAACCTTGAGCATGTGCGCGTCAAGGAAAGTGATCGCGTCCTGGTCATGGCCGAGGAGCTGGGAAAGCTGGGGGCAAAGATCACCATTGGGGAAGACCATATGGTCGTACATGGTGGGCACTATCTGCATGGAGGAACAGTTGAGAGCCATGGCGACCATAGGGTGGCGATGGCTCTTACCGCCTCTGCCCTTATGGCTGATGGAAGCGTCCAGATCAATAATGTAGGATGTACAGAGGTCTCCTATCCTGACTTCTTCGCCTCCCTGGTCAAGGCAGGGGCCTCCATTGCCCTTCATGAGGACAAATAAAGTGAAAACCCCAGGAAGAAAAAGACATTGCCCCCA
The DNA here is from genome assembly GCA_964527665.1 of uncultured Sphaerochaeta sp. GTDB lineage: Bacteria > Spirochaetota > Spirochaetia > Sphaerochaetales > Sphaerochaetaceae > Sphaerochaeta. The sequence continues at coordinate 802 of CAZGOK010000010.1, read as the reverse complement.
AGGATGTCGCCCTTGAGGCAGGGCTCTCCATAGCCACTGTCTCCCGGGCATTGGACTATCCAGAAGTTGTCGATGCAACATCATAGAAGAAGGCCAATGATGCTGTGATGAGCCTTGGCTATAGGATACGACAGCTTGGAAGGAATTCTTTGGTAAAAAGGGTAACCCTTGTTATCCCAAGAGCCAGCACTGCCTTCTTCTTGCAGATGCTTGAGGGTGTGCTACAGGCTTCCTATGCCGAGGCTTGCCAGGTGTTGGTCTACGGCTGCTTTGGTGACACTGCCTATAAGAATGCGTGCCTGCACTCCAGCCACCAGGCCAATGTTGACGCGCTTCTTTTCTGCCCCCCTTTCCGATGGTTCGGCAAAGATAGTGACAGAGCTGTTCCCCTCTGATTTTCCCCTTATCATTCTCGATTGGAGCAGGTCCTTCCAGAGGTGCCCCATGTCTAGTATAACAATGTACAGGGTTGCAATCTTGCCACGAAACTGTTGCTCAAGCAGCGAAGGTGCAACATCGCCATCTTCATGGGGGTTTGGCAGGAGCCAGCCGACAAAAGAGGAGATACTCCTTTTGTTGGATGATTGCAGAAGGGACGGCTATAGGCAGGCCTTCACCGAGCATCAGATCCAGGTTCCCCAGAAGGTATCGGTGATAGTCTATGATGACTCCACCCTTGCCAGCATCACAAGACCCGAGCTTACCTCTGTCCATCAGGATTCAGAAAGGCTGGGGGAGCAGGCTGTTGCAATGCTGATTTCGCTCTTTGCTGGAGAGAGGGTAGAGGACAGGGTGTTGGATA
>CAZGOK010000009.1:0-21489 GCA_964527665.1 uncultured Sphaerochaeta sp. | reverse complement strand
TGTACGACTTTTCGCTACAGTATATGGGGTCACCAGAACATACGACAAGGACTGTCCCATGAGCAGCCTCCTTCTAAGATGTCTGTAAGGACAATCCTACAAGGGGTTGGGTCAACTTGTCCATCATAGATTACCGAAATAAGGCTTAATCAACAGCAATTTGACACGATTTCATAGCAATAAGCGATGCATCATGGTTATCAGGGGTTGTTCCCGCACAACAGGTGCTGTCAACGGTGATGGAGAGTTCGGGGCGGAAGGCCTTCAGAAGCAGGGCATTGGATATGACACAGATGTCGGTGCAGACACCCACTAGTTCGACGCATTGGATATCTTTTCTCTCTTTGAGGGCCTGGGCCATCTCTACTGACCCGAAGGTTGGCTTTTCAAAGAATCGTCCCCTTGGGGCAAACTCCTGGAGCTCCTCGACCAGGGCATGGCCCCCTGTTCCCTTGATGCAGTGTTCAACGGGCAGACTTTTGCCCTCAGCACTCTCGAGGTAATCCTCGCTGTGCGTATCAAGGGTGAACCAGAGCTCCCCCCCGTGTGCGGCAATCTTCTCCCGGGTCCTGGCTACGATCGCCTGGGCTTCTGTTGTTGCCAAGGATCCGTAGACAAAATCCTGTTGCATATCGACTACGATGAGCAGTTTTTTAGAATGAGGTTTTCCACAATCCGTGGGTTGAACAGTATGCATAGACATCTCCATGGTCCTTATCGGTATAGACTGCAGTGGCCATGCTGTTGCTCTTGATGTCGCTGCGCCTGACCGTCTGTTTTGTGACGAATACGATAAACTTTATATGATGGTCCTCAGACTGCGGATGGGGCTTGCTGCCCACATTCACATAGAGAAGCCCGTCTCGGTGCTTGAGTTCAGGGAGATGGTACTCTGATCCTTCGCCCTTTTCCCTGACCTTCATCCGTTCCATCGGCTGCCCGCAGCAGACCAATGAGTGCCCGCCGTTTTCGACAAGCTCGACAATCGAGTGACAGACCGGACACCAGTAAAAGACAATGTTTCTAGCCATAATGCCTCCTAACACCTTAAACGTACTTCTCTTCCCGATAATATCCAAGCGTTTCTGAAGGGAATTTCATACTTTCCCACGAATCCCAGCTTTGGGTAGGACAAAGCCGTTGGTCTTGTTCCAACGTAGGATAGGGTCTTCACACCCTCTGTTTTGTATGGTAGGCTCGTACATTGCATAACGCTTTTGGGGGAATGCGATGAATCTGACCTTGCAGGAAAAAGAACCTGCCCACCTGTACGACACGCCCTTGTTGCACCAGAGTTCCTTCTGGTCGCACGTAAAGGAAAAACAAGGCTACCAGACCAAGGCCTTCGACATAAAAGTCCGCTCTTCAGACATATCGAACATAGAGGGATCATCCTATCTGCTTGACGATGTACTGGTGCTTCTCAGCCCGATAAATCGCAACCAGACCATCGGGTATGTCCCCTACGGGCCGCTTCTCAAGCCATTGGAGGAGAAGATGGGTCCTTTCCTGGAGGACCTCTCTCTGCAGCTGCAGGAGAAGTTGCCTGACTCCTGCATCCTGCTTCGCTATGACCTGCCTTGGCAACGCATCTGGGAGGATGAGGACCTCTCGGTGCAGTCGCAGCAACTGCGCCTGAACTGGGGGACCTCCTCGCACCAGATCCGCAAGGCATGTTCGGACCAGCTTCCCTGCGACACCATGTTTGTCGACTTGAGGGGAAGCGAAGAGGACCTGCTGGCGCGCATGCACCACAAGACTAGGTATAACATCCGCCTTGCCCAACGCAAGGGTGTGGAGATACGCTCTGTCACCCACCAGCAGCTGCCGATCTTCTACTCCCTCTACACCGAGACGTGCCAACGCAACAACATACAGCTGCATGACCTCTCATTCTTTGAGTCGTTGTTTGTAGCGGAGCTTGAGAAGCCCTATTTCTCCCTGCTGGTCGCCTATCTAGATGGAATCCCCCTCTCCTCGATGTTCCTCTCCCGATCAGGGGACCGGGCTACCTACCTCTACGGGGCTTCCTCATCCTTCAGGCGAAACAGCATGAGCACCTATGCCCTGCAATGGAGTGCCATCCAGCTAGCCCGCTCATGGGGCTGTACCAAATATGACCTCTTCGGGGTCTCTCCAACCGAGGACAAGGACCATCCCATGAGCAGTCTGACCACCTTCAAGAAGGGCTTTGGAGGGGATTTCTTCCATCGCATGGGGTGTTGGGATTTCCTCTATGACCAGAGCCAGGGCGAAGATCTCTACGCCTTTGAGATGACCACCAAGGGGTATCACTGCCGCTGAAACAGCAGGGCGACCTCTCCTCCGCAAATCATTCCCAGTGAGCCTGCCTTGGCACTGTCCAGGCCGTATTCGATGACGCTGTTGCCCAAGGTGGCATCAGCGAGCATCGAGCGGGCATGCTCTATCGTGTTTGCCTCCACCAGGCCCCCTCCGACGGTCCCTTGCGTTGTGCCATCGCTGAAGATTGCCATCTGAAAGCCAACATCACAGGGGGCTGACCCGCTTTTCCTGATCACCCTGGCAAGAATATAGCCATCGCTTTCAGAGAGGACTCTCAAAAGCTTGGGGTCGAGCCGAACAGAGTGGGCTCTCTTTCTATATATGCTGATGATCTGGGCCATGATGCTTATCGCTATCTCCTCAGCTGTGACTGCCCCGATGGCAAGCCCAATAGGGGTATGCACCCCTGCAAGCGCTTCTTCGCTGATGCCTTTCTTTCTCAGGTTGTCCAATGTGATGGCCACCTTGTGCCTGCTGCCTATCATGCCGATATAGGAGTGGGGGAGAGCCAAGCATTGTTCAAGACACTGCTGGTCAAAGCTGTGTCCGCGCGTGATGATGACAAAATAGGGCTTGATCCAAGCTTGCCTCTTGTCCAGTGTCTCTCCAAAGGGGGCGCAATGGAGCGTAGCTTGTGGATAGAGCTCCTTGTTGCAGAACTCCTCCCTCTCGTCAAGGATGGAGATTTCCATCTCAAGGGTGGTCGCAAGGGCATAGAGCGCCTTGGCCACATGCCCTCCACCGCAGAGAATTAGCTCCACCTTGGAGTCCAGCCTTTCAACAAGAAGGCCTTCTTCATTCCAGCAATGTTCTCTACTTGCTTGGGACGCGATCATCTGATCACCGGAGAAGATCGCCTCGTCTCCGATGCCCTCTCCTCGGAGGACGGTCTTGCGCACCACCGTCTCTCGCTTCAGCCTATCCAGTAGGGTCGTGTAATAGTCGTTCATAAGGGCTCCTCTAGTAAGAATGTACACAGGGGGAACGCGGCTTCCCCTCTGAAAAACCTTTCAATTGAACAAGAATACCATATGGAAGAGAGATAAGCCATTAGCTTATACCTAAACTAATGGCTTATGATACTGTTGTAAAAGATAGGTTCCCCCCTCCGAAGGTCACCGCTTTGCCAAAAAGCCGTCCAACACCTCCAGCACCGAGCCACCGATCGCCTTGGCCTTGTCGCTGACGGTGGTGTAGTCAGCCTCCGCTCCACGTGGGTCGATGTCTGCGATCTTGAAGCCAAGGGGGACAGTGAGGCCGTTGTTGAGCAGCCCCCGGATCATGCCGTCAAGGGTTGCAACGACAGGTGTATCTCCTACGTGGGCGATGACCTCACCCTTTTTCACCAGGGCCCCTAGTGCATGGTCACTTGAGAACACCCCTTCAGCAGGACTGTGGATGACCCGCTCGCGCCCAAAGCCTGCGATGATGCCGGGAATGCCGGTGTTTGCTATGGCCTCTCCTTCCCTGATGACCCTGCCTAGGGAGTGGCCGCGCTTGGTCTCGATGACAACGTGGCAGTCCTTTCCGGCTGTGAAGCCGGGACCCAGTGCTATGACCAGCGGGGCATCGGCTATGGTGGTGCCAAGGTTCTTCTTTGCCAGGATCGCATCGACGATGCATACAGGTGCGAGCTTTTCCAGCGAAAGGCCCTGGGGGTCGGCAAGCAACGGGACGATGCCGCTTTGCAGCACAGCCATTGCCTCATCAACATCGCGGCACCGCTTGGCTATCATGCCCTCAACCTTGGTAGCACCGCCGAACATAGCCTGGGCGAAGCTGACACTTGTGCGGATCACCGTCGGTTTCTCTGTTTCGAGCACCACTACAGGAAAGCCTGCATTGGCCAGGCGCATGATGACCCCTGTGGCGAGGTCCCCCCCGCCGCGCACGACAACAAGGCTCTTTTCCAGGTCACGAAGGGCCTTGCCTGTACGCCCGTTCTTCTCCTTCATAATCTGGGCAAGGGTGCTCAACGCTATTTCAGCGGGTGTTTCAGTTCCGATATCCAGCCCTATGGGGCAGAAGACCCTCCCTTTCTGTTGAGCGGGGACGCTGATACGCTCAAAGAGCATCCTTGCCTTCAGACGCGATCCCAGGATCCCTATGTAGGGGGTGGCACTGTCCAAGAGGAATTCCAAGGCATCCTGGTCAAAGGTATGCGAAGCAACCACGGTATAGGTGAACCTGTCGATGCTGACCTTCTGTAGCCCCTCGGCGATGGTGGAGGAGACCACTATCGCCTTGGCATAGGTAAACAGTTCTCCTTGGGCATATTCGGCTCGTGTCTCCACCACCTGGAAGGCATACCCAAGGCTATGGGCCAGGTTGGCTATGGCCTGGTTTACATGCCCTCCTCCTATAAGCAGCAAGTTGGTCAGAGCCACCGGCAAGGTGAGGAAGTGATCCCCCTCTGGTCTCTCTACTCGCTTGTCCAAGCCATCTTCAAGGCTTTGTTTGGCGTATTCAACAAGGACGGCATCGCTGTTGCCCACGCTCTCCAAGGTGGAGGAAAAGAGAAAACGCGAACTTTTTTGCTCCAGGCTGAAGCCGAAGACAAAGGGTATGCCCTTCGCTTCCCATCCTTTGGCAACACCGAAGAAGGGGGAGTCTTTCCCTGTATGGACCACCTGGATGAACAGGGTGACCTCACCAGCCCCTTTCTTCGCCTCCTGGTCAACGGTGAAGCTGACACAGAAGTCCTCTTGACCCTCCCTGATGGCCTTAGAGGCCGCCTCGATGGCAAAGGCCTCCAAGGCCCCGCCCCCTATGGTTGCGGTTATGGCCCCTGCCTCCTCGACAAGCATGCTTCCGCGGTTTCGGGAAGCTGATCCGGTGGTGTTGAGGATGGTGACCAGGGCAAAGGGAGTGCGGCTCTCTTCAAGCTCGCCTGCACGGTGGAATAAGGGTTTGTTCATGATGGGTTCCTATAGATGAGTAGGTTCTGGTGTATATCGCCAAACCATATCGGAGAGGAGAGTGATACAAGAGCGGAGAGCTTTCGGTAGCTTTCAACATCTAGCTCACTACTTTGGTTACAGAGCACAAGGGTTTTCCCCTGCGCCCGTTTCAGGACGCCTTGGCCATGCTCCAACAGCTTCCTATAGAGGTCGAAGCTGATGCGCTCTTCAGGAAATTCACTGCGATAGTGCTCAGATCCGAAGCAGTTCTCCTCAAAGGGTTCGCCTAGGAGGCTTAGGGAGAGAAGGGCCAGTGTAGCGGTGACAAAAGGTGGTACCACAGGATCATGCCCTTGATGTAGCTTGAGCCCTTTTCCCCTTGAGCCGTCGGCTTCAAGGAGCACTACATCATAGCGGTCGAGCAGGGCTTCAAGGTTTTCCAGGGCAGGGGCGACTGCCTTGTATGTAGTGTGGGCATAGAAGACCTTCTCACCTGTGGAAGGGTGGTAAGAGAGTGCTCTGTCATCGAGGAAGTAGGTGTCGCACCCATACTCACAATCCTTGGGGAGCAGCAGCTTGGTGGTGGTGGAGAGCAGCACCCGCTTTCCCTTTTGGGCATAGTGGTTGGCAAGCGCTACCATGGCAGTGGTCTTTCCCCCGCTGCCGGTCAGGGCAATGCAGTGAGAGGAGTCAGCAAAATAGAGCCCAAGCTTTTCCAATAGTTGTTCCATAAGATAATGGTACCACCTCTGCTTTTGCCTTGCAAGAAGGATTTCTTATATAAGTAGGCAAACGAACGTGGAGGTGTAGACTTATGGGCATGAACAAGAAAAATACACAAGAGTATGTAGGGGTCGACCTGGTCGGCAACCGGTATGTGATGTGCATCATGCGCCCTGACAAGAGCAGCCCTGTCTACAGCAGCGGTCGCAATGATACCGAAGGCGGGCAGCTGAAGTTTCTGAAGAAGCTGCATCAGGACAGTGAGGTGCTCATAGCAGACTCCCCCTTGGCCATTCGCGCCCTGCTGTTGTTTGGGGAGGAGCGGGTGCATATCGCTTCGATGGGCAGCCTCTGGGCCGCCTGGGATCGGGCAGGGGTCAAGCGCGGTAAGCCCATGGCGCGGTTTGCCGCCACCTACCTCATCGATGAAGGCTTGCCCCCGTTGAAGCTGACGCGCGAGCAGCTTGCACAAATCCATGCGGACCATGCCCTGGAGCTCGCCCAGATCAAGCGCATAGGCTCTGATGCATCGCGCATCGGGGAGGCTGTGCTCAACGGGACGGCAACCAGCAGGGATTTTGACATAGCGGTGCGAAACGAATACCAAAGTGGGATAAAGCCATCAAGTGGTACTGTTGAGGAGGTGTTCATCCCTCTTTTTGATGAGGATGACGAATCCTTTCTTGCCCAGCTCTACAGGTCCTTGGAGAAGATCAGGTAGGGGATTAACGAAGGGAAGAATCTAGAAAATAGAAAAATATAAAAAATATACAAAGAATAAAAAGAATAAAAAGAATAATAATTACCAGCAAAGACAAGATAAGGGACGCCAAAAGCGCCCCTTATCCCTTCAACTCTTGTTTGCCTTAGAGCGGCAGGGCTAGAATATCCTTCAGCTCAGGATTCTTTTGGATGTTCAGCACGAGGTCGCGCTCCCTTCCCTTGTTCTTATACTCCTTGTTCTCAAAGGTGTAGTGGAAGTTGGTGTGGATGTCGTACGTCCCTTCCATCAGGGCAAAGGCATCCTCGGTCATAACCAGCTCCTCATCGGTGGGGATCACAAAGATCTTTACCTTGGAGTCATCGGTGCTGATCTCAAACTCACCGTTGCGGCAGAAGCTGACCTCATTCTTGTGTAGGTCAAGCTTGGCTCCCATCACCTCGATGCCCTTGCATGCACCCTTGCGGATGTGGGGGGCCATCTCGCCGACTCCGGCGGTAAAGACTATCGCATCAACACGTCCATCAAGGAGGGTGGCGTAGCTGCCGATGTACTTGGCAAGGCGGCGACACTCCATATCGATGCTCAGCTGGGCCTTCTCGTCGCCTTCTGCAGCAGCTTTGCGCACATCACGGCGGTCACTTCTCCCACACAAGCCGATCAGGCCGCTTTTCTTGTTGAGGGTGCTGTCCATCTCGTGGGCTGTCATGCCGGTGTTGTCCATCATGTAGGGGATGATTGCAGGGTCGATGTCCCCTGAGCGGGAACCCATGATAAGTCCTTCCAGAGGGGTCAGCCCCATGGAGGTGTCCACACAGACGCCGTTCTTCACCGCACAGATGGAGGCTCCGTTGCCGATGTGGCAGATGATGACGTTGGTATCCTTGTTCTCCTTGCCCAGCAGCACTGCCGCGCGCTTGGCACAGTAGAGGTGGCTGGTTCCATGGAAGCCGTAGCGACGCACGTTGTAGTCGGTGTACCACTCATAGGGAACAGCGTACATGAAGGCTTCCGGTGGCATGGTCTGGTGCCATGCGGTATCCAGGACAATGGCCTGGGGAACGGAGGGCATCGCCTTGCGAGCAGCCTCGATTCCCATGATGTTGGCAGGCATGTGCAAAGGCCCGAGTGCGATTACTGACTTCAGCTTCTCGACAACCTCGTCGGTTATCAGCTCAGACTTTTTGAACACCTCACCGCCGTGCAGGACGCGGTGGCCCACAGCCCCGATTTCAGAGAGGCTCTTGATGACGCCATATTCGGAATCAAGCAGCATCCTGATGATGAGCTCAATAGCTTCCTTATGGGTGGGGGATGAGAACTGGGTGCGGTACTCGCCGTTGCCCGTTGCTTTGTGTTCGATGGTCGAATACTCCAAGCCGATGCGCTCTACGACGCCGACCGCCAGAATATCCTTATTGTCCCAGTCATAGACTTGGTACTTGGCAGACGAACTGCCACAGTTCAAGGTCAGAATTACCATGAAAAACTCCTATATTGTGAAAAAATTGTTCCCTGAATATGAAATTAGTCCAACGACAGTTAACCACTTCTCCAAGGATTAATCAACTGAAGCAAAAGGATAAGGCTTAATTCTTAACCGGTATGAGGAAAGTTCTGCTCTTTTGCATCCTTGTCTCCCTTTCTGTCCTCCCTGCAAAGGAGAGGCTTCTTGTCGCCCTGTATCCGAAGGAACAAAGGTATGTCATTTCCGCATGGCAACAGGACCCGCGAAAGGCCTGGGAAGGGCAGCTGACCTTTGTGCGGGATGAGACGCTGACCATAGTGCTTCCCTCCCGGTTCAGCTTTGAGGGGGGAGGCTCTTCGCTACGCTTTGGGTATGCAGGGTTCTGGCAGGAGTATGCCCTGCTGCCATTCTTTGTTCGGGAGCAGGCTCTGCTCCTTACCAGGGGAGGCGATGCCCTGATGGCCCTCAGAGGAGGGGAGAAGAGGCGGGCTGTGGGGTATGAGCATAGTTTTTCCAAGGCGAAGCTCTCGCTCTTGGCATGGACGGCATCTGTTCAGACGCCCACTTCTTACCAGGTGAAGTGGGGAGCCCTCCACTCCCCCTGGGGGTTCGCCGGCAAGGCCGTGCTGGAATCATCAGGCTTCGCTTTGCACACTGAGGCTCTCTTTACCCCCATTCAGGGATTGGAAGGTTTTTTTTCTTCCTCCTTCAGGCATGGTTCAAGCACTTTTCTCTTCTCCTATGGGCAGGATCCCTATCCTGTTCGGTACTCCTTCGCCCTGGATGTGGAGGGCAGGGGGGTGCAGGTGACCTTTTCGATGGAGGATGGCTTTGGAGGTGAGCCTATCTACGGGGGGCACTCGGCCATACGTAGGAGAAAACAGGGTGGGGCGGTAAAACTTTTTCTTCCAACAGGGTATCTGCTCTTTTCCGCCTCCGACACCTACGAGTTCAAGCAAAGGGGGACAGAGGTGGGCTCGGTCGTGTTGAAAGCCACATGGAAAGGGGCCTTTGGTCACGTTTCCTTCTCCTGTACCCAAAAGCGGGGATCAGAGTCCCCCTTGGGCAAGGAGTGCAGGTGCTCTGTGAATCTACATAAGGCCACGCTTTCTTATACGAAGGAGGGCTTCGCCCTGGCCCTTACCGATTCGATGCCGATCGGAAAGGGCGTGGGTACCTGGAATATAGAGAAGAGGATGGGAGAGGGGGTTACCCTTTCCTTGTTGTATACCCTCACCAGCGACCGATGAGCTGGATTTCAGGCTTAAGGAGTATCCCGGTCCTCTTGAACACCGCGTCCTGCATGAGCCGAAGCAGGGTGTGGACATCTCTTGAGGTCGCCTTGCCGTTGCTGTTGATGATGCAGTTGCTATGGCGGTTGCTGACCATGGCCCCTCCGATACTCGTGCCTTTGAGCTCACAATCTTGGAGCAGTTTGCCTGCAAACATGCCGGGGGGGTTTGCAAAGATGCTTCCCAGACTTGGATTTTCGTAGTGGCCCTTCTCCTTGCGCTTGTGTTTTACCTCGTCCTTTTGTTTCCTCGCTTCAGCGGTGTGCAGCGTAGGGTTGAGCCTGAAGCCCGCTTCGTAGATGATGAGGTCGCGCCTATGGGTAAATGGGGAACAGCGGTAGGAGAACTCGTCGCAGTGTGTCTGTTTTCTGTGGAGCTTGCCGTCGAGGGTCATGTAGTCGACATAGTAGAGCAGGTCCCCTATGGCCATGCCGTTTGCACCGGCGTTGCCATAGATGGCCCCACCCACGCTCCCTGGTATGCCTCCGAGCAGCTCCAAGCCGGACAGTCCAGCCTCCAGGGCAAAGTCGATGGCACGGTCAAGGGCGAGCCCTGAGCGTACGCAGAACATCTCACCTTGCACATGGCGGCGTGCGAGGTGGGTGGTCAGTATGGTAAGGCCCCCTATCCCCTGGTCGCTGATCAGGGAGTTGCTCATCCCCCCAAGCACCGTCACCGCCATTGTGTGGCTCTGGGCATAGGCAAGCAGGGCCCGCACCTCTTCAAAATCAGTCGGGTAGGCCGCCAGATCGGCTTTCCCACCGGTGCTTATGGAGCTGTGGTGGGAGAGTAAAAGGTTGGGTACCAACAGTTCTTCAAGGTTGATTTTTTCATTGCTATTGCGTACATTGATAGACATGGAGATATCTTACCCCCTTTTTCTGGGGTGGGCAACCAAAAGGAGCATCCAATGCCTGTTTCCCTGTACAACACAATGAGTCGTACCGTAGAAAAGTTTGAACCTATAGATAAGAATGAAATTGGATTATATACATGCGGACCAACCGTTTACAATTATGCACATATCGGAAATCTCAGGACGTTTCTCTTTGAGGACTTGTTGAAACGCACCCTTCTTTTTTCAGGATATCCGGTCAAGCATGTCATGAACATAACAGATGTCGGACACCTCACCGGCGATGGGGATGAGGGTGAGGACAAGCTGGAGAAGATGGCTCAGAAGACAAAGAAGAGTGTCTGGGATATCGCTGAATACTACACCAAGGCCTTCTTCAGGGACTTTGACCAGTTGGGGATGATACACCCTGACATCACATGCAAGGCAACCGACCATATCCCACAGATGATAGCCCTGATCGAGCGGTTGCAGGAGAATGGGCACACCTACACAAGTGGGGGCAATGTCTACTTCAGCATCGATTCCATCAATGACTACGGCAAGCTTGCCAAACTTGACCTGGAGAGCTTGCGCACCGCTGTGCGTGATGATGTCGCCCAGGACAGCAACAAGAAGAACAGCAAGGATTTTGTCCTGTGGTTTACCAAGAGCAAGTTCGGTGAGCAGTCCATGATGTGGGACTCACCTTGGGGAAGAGGGTTCCCCGGGTGGCATATCGAGTGCTCTGCTATGAGCATGCACTATCTTGGTGAACAGTTTGATATTCACTGTGGCGGCATAGATGCCATTCCGGTGCACCATACCAATGAGATAGCCCAAAGTGAGGCTGCCACGGGGAAAGTGCCTTGGGTGAAGTATTGGCTGCATGGGGAGTTCCTCCTCGATGAGACAGGCAAGATGAGCAAGAGCAAAGGGGAGTTCCTTACCCTTTCACTCTTGGAGAAGAAAGGGTATAGTCCAATGGACTACCGGTTCTTCTGCCTCGGAGGGCACTACCGCACCCAGCTGAAGTTTTCCTTTGACTCTCTGGACACCGCTGTCACAGCAAGGAAGAATCTCTGTGACCGCGTCATAGCCCTCAAGCGGGAGGGGGCGAGCCTTGTGGAGATCAAGGGCCAGAAGGCCCTATCCTATAGGGATGACTTCACCTCCCATATTCAGAATGACCTCAATACCCCACGCGCCCTTGCAGACCTGTGGGGAGCCCTCAAGGATGACGAACTCTCACCCGATGAGAAATACACCCTTGCCATCGCCTTTGATCAGGTCTTTGGCCTTGGGCTTGCAACCTTACAGGTCCCCAAGGTGGAGATCATCGATGATGAAGAGGCGTTGGCCCTCCTTGCGAAGCGAACCAGAGCCAAACAGGCAAAAGACTGGACCCTGGCCGATAGGCTCAGAGGGGAGTTGGATGCGTTGGGCTACCTTGTCAAAGATACAGCCTCTGGGCCGTCTTTGGAGAAAAAGATGTAACTTGGTTACCAGTGAGTTGTTAAAGTTATGGAAATACAGAGCAACGATGAGCAGGCGTTCAAGCAAGTTTATGAGCAGGTTTTCCCGGTATTGATGCGTGTGGTTTATCATGTCACCAATAATCAGGACCTTGCTGAAGAGATTTGCCAGGAAGCTTTCATCAGATTTTTTGACAAGGGTATGGTTTTTCCTTCCCTTAATGATGCCAAGTATTGGCTCATCAGGGTAGCGAAAAATTTGGCCATCAACCAGGTGAAGAGAAAGTCACGCGAGATGGTCATGGTCGACAAGCTGAAGAAGTATCCCACTTCACACTCCAATACCAAGGGGGGTGAGCAGGTCCTCATTGAAAAGGAGACCCGCAAGCAGGTGCAGGATGCGATAGACCAGCTTCCCGAGAAGTTTCGCCTTGTCATAGTGATGAAGGAGTATACGGATATGGACTACAAGCAGATTGCCCAGGTTTTGCACATTTCCGAAAGTAATGTGAAGGTGAGGGTGTACAGAGCTCGAAAGATGCTCGAATCACTGCTTACCCAGGAGTAAGCTATGTGTGTAGATGATGAATTGTTGAATACCTATCTTGATGGCGAGCTTGAGGAACCATGGAGAACCCAGGTCGAGGAACATCTGGGATATTGCAATGCGTGCAGAGGGCGTCTGGACCAGCTACGACAGCTGCAACAGCGCATAGCTTCTGCCGTCCTGCCCCTTGAGGATATCAGCCAGAGGCAGGAGCGGGTTCTCGCATTTTTTGAAAAAAGCAGGTTTCCCATGAAAGACAAGAAAATGCATATTTTTCGTAAGAAAGTTCAAGTTAGACTTGTTCCTGCTCTGATGACCACTGCCGCTGCCTTTGTTGTGGTTTTCATCGGATCCTTTGTCCTCTTCGGCACGAATGCAAGCCAGGCCCAGGATATCCTTCCTGGCATTGCCACCCCTATGGATAGTGCCAATGTGCGCCAGGTCTCCGACACCCAGAGTGTCACGCTGGACTCCTTCTCCCTTGAGCAGATAGTGCAGCATCTGGATGCGATGGGGTATGCGGTCAAGTTGGAAGTCAAGGCGGTTACCCCCTTAGAATAGGGTTTCCATCCCTGTTTCCCCTTGTTGAAGGCTCTACATTGACTTGTAGAGCCTTCCCAATTCTGCTACGATACATCAATATTTCTCACGTCGCAGGAGGCCCATTGTGAAGGCAGTAGAGTTGCCAAAGGCATACGATCCAAAGGATTTTGAAGACCGCATCTATGAAGAGTGGATCAAAGGCGGGATGTTCAAGCCTGTACAGGGGGATGCCCCCCCTTTTACTGTTGTTATGCCTCCTCCGAATGTTACCGGCATCTTGCATATGGGCCATGCCCTGAACAACTCCCTACAGGATATCCTCACACGCTTTTACCGCATGAACGGCCGGCCTACCCTCTGGGTGCCCGGAACCGACCATGCAGGCATCGCCACCCAGCATGTGGTGGAGCGCCAGCTTGCCAAGGAGGGCATACGTCGCCAGGACCTTGGGCGCGAAAAGTTCCTCGAGCGTACCTGGGAGGTAAAGGACAAGCACCATGCAACTATCAAGAGCCAGCTGGAGAAGATCGGGTGCAGCTGTGACTGGAGCCATGAGCGCTTTACCATGGACGAGGGTCTCAGCGCCGCAGTGCGTGAGAGCTTTGTCCTTCTCTATGAAAGGGACCTAATCTACAAGGGCGAATACCTGGTCAACTACTGCCCTAAGTGCGGCACCGCCCTCGCTGATGACGAGGTCGAGCACCAGGAGCTTGCAGGCAACCTGTGGGACATCCGCTACCCCTATAGCGAGGGGGATGGCTACATCACCGTCGCTACCACCCGTCCTGAGACGATGTTCGGTGACGTGGCTGTCGCTGTACACCCTGATGACGAGCGCTATAAGAGCCTTGTAGGCAAGATGCTCAACCTGCCCCTTACCAATAGGCAGATTCCTGTCATTGCCGACAGCTTTGTCGACATGAGCTTTGGAACCGGCATGGTGAAGATCACCCCAGCCCACGACCCGAACGACTGGCAGTGTGGCAAGCGCCAGGGCCTTGAGGCGATCAACGTCCTCAACCCTGACGGCACGCTCAACGAGAATTGTCCTGAAAAATACAGAAACTTCTCTGCAACAGATGCAAGGGCCCTTGTGGTCGAGGACCTCAAGGCCCTTGGCGTACTGGTCAGTGAGAAGGTGCACACCCATGAGGTGGGGCACTGCTACCGTTGCCACTCGGTCATCGAGCCCTATCTTTCCAACCAGTGGTTTGTCAGGATGGAGGGTATGGCCCAAAAGGCCCTGCAGGCCTGGAAAAATGATGAGGTGAAGTTCTTTCCCAAGCATTGGGAGAATACCTATGTGCACTGGCTGGAGAACATCCACGACTGGTGCATCAGCCGACAGCTCTGGTGGGGACATAGGATCCCGGTATGGGAGTGTGCAGAGTGTGGTCAGCTCATCGTAGCCAAGGAAGATCCCACCCACTGCACAAAATGCAACTCAACCAATATAGAGCAGGAAACAGATGTGCTGGATACCTGGTTCAGTTCCTGGCTGTGGCCCTTCAGTACCCTTGGCTGGCCAGAAAAGAGTGAGGACATGAAGAACTATTTCCCTACCAGCACACTGGTGACAGGGTACGACATCATCTTCTTCTGGGTCTCGCGCATGATCATGGCCTCCCTGGAGTTCCTGGGGGAGGTTCCCTTCAAGGATATCTACATCACCGGCCTGGTGCGTGACAAGCAGGGACGCAAGATGTCCAAGAGCCTGGGCAATGGTCTGGATCCCTTGGAGGTGGTGGACCGCTATGGCGCTGATGCCATGAAGTTTACCCTCAGCTATATGGCAACCCAGGGCCAGGATATCCTCATCGACATGGAGTCCTTCAAGATGGGCTCGCGCTTTGCCAACAAGATTTGGAACGCTGCACGCTTTTTGCTCATGAACCTTGAGGGGGCGACGCTGCTTGATGTAAGGCAGATAGAGCTCACCACCATGGACAAGTGGATCTACAACCAGCTCAACGGGGCTGCCCTGAAGGTCAAGGTGGCCATGGAGAACTACAAGTTCAACGATGGGGCCCAGGCTGTCTATGATTTCTTCTGGAATGATTTCTGCGACTGGTATGTAGAGAGTGCCAAGCAGGGCCTCTATGCTGAGGAGCAGGGCAAAAAGGATAGGGTAGTGACCTTGTTGCTGGACCTCCTAGCTGCCTCGATGCGCCTGATGCACCCCTTTGTCAGTTTCATAACTGAGGAGATCTACCAGAAGCTTCCCAACGTCAGCGACTCGCTGATCACCAGCTCCTACCCTGTCTATCAGGAGGAAAAATCCTTCCCACAGGACGCTTTGCTTGTAGAAAGGATACAGGAGGCGGTGACGCTGTTGCGCTCAGTACGAAGTGAGCTGGGCATCTCTGTGGATAAGAAGATCCGTGTAGCCATCAAAACCGACAAGGACTTTGTGGCAAGCGATTTCTTTGTGGAAGAGAAGGATCTCATAGCCACCTTTGTCGGTGCTTCCGACCTTGTCATAGACACCGATGACTCGACAGATGTAAGCGGTGCCTTCCCTGTAGCGGGAACCGGCTATGAGGGCTTTGTCTTTGTCAGGGAGGCCATCGACCTTGACAAGGAGATCGCACGCCTACAGAAGGACAGGGAGAAGAACGAGCAGAGCCTTGATGGCGTGCTCAAGAAGCTCTCCAATGAGAAGTTCATCGCCAATGCCAAGGAAGAGGCCATTGAGAAGGAACAATCCAAGAAGGCTGAGTTCGACGAGAAGATTGAGAAGGGGTTGAAACATATTGCCTTGCTGAAGTCTTTCCTGTAGAACACACCTCTTCACTCCCTGATTAATAAGTTCATACTACTAAAGCAGGCGTATCCCTAGTTAGGAAACGCCTGTTTTATTTTTGCTTCTATCATGCCAAGCTTATCGCCCCTGTAGTGTGAAAGGGGTACTTGATACTCTGAGAATATCCGGCAAAGAACCCGAAGCAAATCAAGGCAGATGAATTCATCTAGACCTGTTTGTCAGGATTTACTCAGAAAAGGAATATTCTCTTGAGTATCAATACTCTTCAGATTTGTGGTCTCTTTGCATCTTCTGCAGTGCCCCATTGAATTCCTTGGCACTTCTTAAGTCTTGCATCCATAGGACCAGGTGCACCGTTATATCGATTATGAGAATAGATAGTCCAAGAGCGAGTGCCATCGAAGCTGTGTTGAGCAGGCCTGCCCAAGCGAGAGAGGTCAAAATTACCGCTTCAAGCAGGAGTAGGTGCACACATTCCCTGATAAGTGCCTCTGTGAGAGATATCTCCCTTCTAGAGAACTTTACCAGCATGGGTAGTGTTGCAAGAACCCCAAAGATAAGTGGTGAAAAGAAAGCCTCATAGCCAAACCTGGTTGTGGGCTCAAAGACCATTCCAACGAGAGCCATTGCCACAGTGATACAGGCAGTCGATACAAAAAAACTCATCATGACCTTTTTGACAAGGAATGTTTTATAGTCCATTGGATTTTCCTCCCAGCACAACGCGTTTTATCTGAGGCACATACTGTCTTGAGATGATAATCTTCTCACCACTCTTCATATGTGCGGTAAAGCGGCCATTCAGGGCAGGACTTATGCACTCAAGCTTCATCAGGTTGATGACAAAGGCCTTGGAGCACCTGACAAAATGGTTGTCTGCGTAGGCACTCTCCAGCACATACAATCGCTGCTTGAGTTCATACGGCCTGCTTGTGGTGTAGGCGAACACCTGCTCGCCAAATGCTTCAAAATAGAGGACGTCTGAGAGGTTGAACCTATAGGTCTTCCCTCCGTTCTCCCCTGTCAGGGTTACCCCCTTGGTAAGGGCATACGCTCGAATGCTCTCAATGTCGGCGGTAAGCTCAACACACTCAATGATGAGACACTCCTTGCTCTTGTCATCTATCTGCCTGATGTGTACTTGCATGCTCAATATTCCTTTGCGATGTTCGGCTCTCCTGCTTCCTTGAGGAAGCTGTTGAAAAACTTCAGCACAATGGCGTTCATTGTCCCAATACAATACCACGGATCGACATTCCCTACACCCAGCATTTTAGCAAGCTGTGGTGAAAAGAGGGGAAGGTCTGTAAAGTTCAGATGTCCTGAATCCTTGACCACTGTCTCATATGCAACAAGGGCATTGTGTGAAGCATGGAAATTGCTGTAGGCATCCCCCAGAAGGCTCTTTGCATTGGTATAATGGTCCTGGGCATAGATGTTCAGCAGTGCAATGGGATAGGGTTTGTCGTTGAGGACCACGGTATTGCCAACACAGGCAATCTCTTCTCCGAGCATGGTTCCGTCAAGCACAATCACTGCGTCGATATCATCCCTTTCCCTTCCGACTTGCGCTGATGACGCACCTCCTAGGGAGTGTCCCATAAGCCCTATCTTCTCGGTGTTGATTTGGGAAAAAGGATAATGCGATTCATGTTTCACACACTCAGCAAGTATTGTATCTAGGATGAAATTTTCGTCTTCCGTCCGAAGCTTCATCCACTCTCTTGTGGTAGCGTAGGATTCCTGTGCATGGTTTGGGTCTTCGTCAGCATTGATTCTAGTCGCTTTGGCTATAAAATCAGGGTCGGCAGTCGTTAGCTTTCCATTCGTATCCAACGTAAAGAAGGCTTGGTGGGTATGGCCGATGCTTGCCACGACATACCCATGGGAAGCAAGTTCCATACAGGTGGAGTAGTTGCTTCCACTGAACCCGAAGGCCCCGTGTGAGAATAGGATAAGGGGATATTTCTGGTCATTGGCTTCAGGGTACCAGAACTCAACGCTCAGGACCCTAAATTCATCAGTGAGGGAATACGGGTCTCTCCTGTTGGAATCGGTCCAAGTGTATCTATTTGTTGCCACTGCAAGGGGCCCTGTCGGTTCGCTCTGTTCATACTGGGGGAACAGAACCGCTGGGGCCAGGGCCAGCACTATGATGAGGCTGTTCCTTACAAAGCGAAGGATAGTCCTTCTTGTACCGTATGGTGTTTCTTTTCTTCTGAAGAGGACAATTGTTCCCACCAATGCCTGGATGCCCAGCAAGGGCAGGAGCAACAGGTACCGAAAACTCAAGACATACACCCCAGCACCGAGAAGCAGGCCAAAAAGTGCCAGGATGCCAATTCGGACAATACCTCGCTCTTCATTATGATAGTCCCTTGTCCTGATAGCCCAAACGAGAAAAAACAGTTCCACTGCGACCAAAAATACAAGTGCAAGCATACCCATGCCGTAACCCTCCAGAATTGATTTCCGGCCAAGTATAAAAACTCTGGTAGGTGGGAACAATCACTTTTTGGTGAGTTGCGTTGTATGTGGATAAGATGCATGCATTGGCCAAGGGGCAAAGAAAAAGACGCCCTCTTGCAAGGACGCCCTCATCTACTACAACAAAAGCTATTCAGCTTTTTCTTCTTGAATCTCTTTTCTGCGTTCTTTGCTAAGCTTAGCGATTTCGGCCAAAGCCTTGCGGGCTCTAGCTGCCGATACTTTTACGCCTTTCTCAGAAAACTTCTGGTTCTCTGCAAGGTAGGTCTCATACTGTGCAACGATTTGCTCGTGAATTGTCATGGACTCCTCCATTGGTCTAGGTTACCTTATTCTAGCATGGTTTCATCTATGTGCAAGGGAAAACCATCAAACTAGGGCCCTAAACGTGGGTTTTTCACGAAATTAAGCGACCTTTCCATATAAATCCCTTACCACTAGCCTTTCTATAGTATCCATGCAGATACATGGCTACCACCAAGACGAATGCAATAGGTCCATGTATCACAACCTTCAGGGGAAAACCATGATAGAGGCCGGTAGCTGTCCAGGAGCCGAAAAGCAGCAGGGAACCGGCCAGGATGAGCACAAAAGGGAGGGGGGAGAGGGTAGGGTTGACCACCAGGGCAATGCCCATTGCAACTGTCGCCAGGGGGGCTGCGGCACACGCTATCAGTACCGCTGCCGCCACCACAACCAACGGCATCATATAAGCCTTGATGTCAATGACACCGGTAATGCTTCTTTCAATCCCTTTGAATCCCTCTTTGAAGGAGGGGAACATCTGGCACGAGAGGGCATCCTTCATATCAGCAAACACATATTTGTGGCCGGCCCTTGCACAAGCCCTGGCCAGCATCACATCATCACAGATGACCGAGGACAGCGTGGTGAAACCATCGATATCCTCCAGTACTGTTCGCTTGAGCAGGAGGTACTGCCCGATGGCCATGGCAAAGGGTGACCATTGCATCTTTTTCTGCAACTTCAAGGGCATGTAGAGCACTGTGTTGAAGAGCATGGCGCTTACCACCATCTGGGTCCAGAGCCCCTTTCCCTCCTGTTTGGGATAGCCGCTTACCATGGCGGCCTGTTCATTGATGAGTATGCCCAGACCGTACTCCACGCTGTGGGGGCTGTGCAGGGTGTCTGCATCGGTAAAGAGGATGTACTCTCCCCGACTTTCCTGAAACAGCTGTTGCATGGCGTAGAGCTTGCCTCGCCACCCATCCTCAAGTGGTTTGCCCTTGATGATGCGCACCCGCGCATCCTTGGCCTGCAACTCCTTGACCTTTGCTGCGGTCATGTCTGTGGAGTTGTCGTCCAGGATGAGAATCTCCAGGTTCTCATAGCTTTGGGCGATGAGCGAGGTGACGCACCTCTGGATGAAATGTTCTTCGTTACGTGCAGGGATGGCAATGGAGACAAGAGGGTTTCCCGATAGGGAAGTTGGCTTCTTCAGTTTCTGCATCTCACGCCTGTTGGAGGAGGAAAGAATACAAGCCCATAGGCCAACGATAAGGACAAGAGATGCATACAGTATACTCACAACACTTTCTCCACTTGAGCGATATAGCTATCCAAGACAGCATCAAACGGGTAGATGGCCTTTGCCGCCGCAAGGTACCCCTTTGCATTCTGGTAATCCTTCAGCTTGAAACATGCGACCCCGATGCCGCTATACAGGGACGCACGGTCCCATGGCGAAAGGTCAGAGCCTGCATCTTTCTGGATGGCAAGGAACATATTCAACGCTCCCCTGGTGTCACCACCGGCAAAGGAAGGGGCATAGAGCATGCTGTTTGCCTTCAGCAGACGCGATGAGAGCTCTTGGGGGTACTCCTTGAAGGCCTTGTTGATCTTCCTTGAGCTGGCCATGCCCTTGCCCACACTCCTGGGATTGTCCAGGTACCAGATCCCATCTATTTCAGAGGCGAGGATCAAGGCATGAAATGAGTTGCTCTCAAGGCTCTCCAACTTCTGTTCTGCTTCTCCTAGTAACTGCTGCACCCTCTCCTTGTCGGAGTTTTCCGTTTCGACATAGAGCCTTGCCAAGGTGGTGTCGATGCGTATCCTTTTGATGGTTGCCTCAGGTTCGTCCTCGTCCCGTGCATAGAGAAGGTGCCGAAGACCTTCGGCATCTTCTCTATTCCCATCGACCCGGACAGCAGCAATAAAGCTGATGAACAGAGGATCCTCTTCCAAGAAGGAGAATCCATCGACAATATTAGCCCCTGCAACCCCATGAAGGGTTACAAGGCTTAAACTCAGAATAAGAACAATGCGCCTAACCATGCCCCCTATTTAACCATAGATAGGCGGCGAATGATATACCCTTTGCGCAAGGGTTTGTCGCCTTTGATGTACTGAATCTTGCCATGGTCAGCTTGGAGGACCTGCTCGAAGTTCTCATCCAATAGGGTGAAGGAGGAGTCCTCCACAAAGAGTATGTCAGATCCTATGTACTGTAGGGTCTGTCCCTCCCTGATCTGGTTGCGCAGTTCCAGAGCATAGACGCCTTCTCTCCCTTTTACCTCATCGCCGATAAAGCCACAAAAAAGGTAGCTCTGGTGGTACCCCTCCTCGGTGCTCTTATCTATGGAGGTGCTTCCCTTGGTAGGGTCTATAGGGTCGCGGCTAAAGAAGAAGCCGGTGGAGTACTCGCGGTGGCTGATGTTCATCAGGTCGTCACGGTATGACTTCCAACTCATATCGTCGGTAAAGGCTGCATCAATGGCCTTGCGGTAGGCACGCGTCACAACAGCCACATAGTAGCTGCTTTTCATCCTGCCTTCGATCTTCAGCGAATCGATGCCGGCTTCGAGGAGCTCCTCTATATGGTCTATCATACACAGGTCCTTTGACGAGAGTATGGTGGTGTACCCGTCTTGCTCGGCGATGGGGTAGTAGACCCCTTCGCGCTGCTCCTCTTCCAAGGCGAGGTCCCCGCTGGCGAGTTTTTCCTTCAGGCGGTAGTTCCACCTGCAGGTGTGTGCACAATCCCCCTGGTTAGCACTGCGACCGCTGAGATGGCTGGACAAGAGGCACCTCCCTGAGTATGCCATGCACATCGCCCCATGGACAAAGGTCTCAAGCTGGAGGGTGGGGACCGCTTTTTTAATCTTTCGGATATCCTCAAGTGAGGTCTCTCTGCCTAGGATGACACGTGAGAACCCCATCTTCTGGTACATGGCGGCACTGCTGCTGTTGATGCAGCTCGCCTGGGTGGAGAGGTGAAGCTCCACGCTATTCCCAAAAGCCTCCTGGAGGATGGGTACCAGCCCTATGTCGCTGATGATGAAGGCATCAAAGGGCCATGCCTTGATCTGTTCAAGTTGCCTTTTCAGCTCTTCAAGCTCACTTTCGCCAAAGAGGATGTTCATGGTGCAGTAGATTTTTTTGCAGGTTTGTGCTTTTAAAAGCTGAACTT
>CAZGOK010000008.1:0-21500 GCA_964527665.1 uncultured Sphaerochaeta sp. | reverse complement strand
GTCCCAAAACAGAGTTCAGAGACCTGTATCCCTGTCTTTCCCAGTGGTTTGTACTGCATCTCTTTCATTGGTTTCCTCCCTATCATACATGTTCACGCCCTATACTGTAGCATAAATCCTAGGGTAATGATGGATGAATTTGTAGAATAACCGTAGAAGGGGATTGCTGATGGGCAGTTAAGCGGTTAGCTGGATCATAACCTCTTCTTTGCTTCGGCAAAGAAGAGGTGAGCGGCCTCCAGGAATGTTTCCCTCAATGCCTTGATGTCGCTTTTTACCAGTTCCTGGTCCTTGACTATCCACTCGCCGCGGGTAAAGAGGTGGCGAACATTCTGGACGCCTGCACTATAGACAAGCACCGAGTAGGGATCAAAGCAAGGGGTGGTGTTGGGCCTGTCCAGCCCCAGGACCAGGATATCCGCATCTTTCCCCCTTTCCAGGCTCCCTAGGGTGTCGCCCATGCCAAGGGCCTTCGCTGCACTGCTGGTGACCATCGGGACGACCTGTTTTGCCTGTAGTATGGTGCGGTCCCCTTGGGCATTCTTCTGCAGGATGGCACAGAGTTTCATCTGGGTGAACAGGTCAAGGGTGTTTCCACTGGAGGGGCCGTCGGTACCCAGACAGACGGTGATGCCCCTTTGCATCATGGCGTGGACCCTGGCAACACCCTTTCCTGCCTTGGCATTTGCCCCTGGGCAGTGGACCACAGCTGTCTTGTGCCTTGCAAGCAGGGCGAGGTCCTCATCGGTGGTGTGGATGCAGTGGGCAGCTATCAGGCGGTCATCCAATATGCCAAGGCTATCGAGGTAGGCTATCGGGGTCATATTGTAGCGGGAGGCGAACAGCTCAAGTTCAAAATCCATTTCAGAGAGGTGCATGGTCCACTTGAGGTCGTTCTTGTGTGCCAGCCTGGAGATAGTTTTGAGTGTGGAAGTACTGACACTGTAGGGGGCATGGGGTGCATAGACCGGTGTGTAGTAAGGATTGTCTTTTTCAGCTTCATGCAGGCTGTTTGCATACTTGAGCCCCTGCTTTGAACTTTTGCTGTTGCAGGTGCTATCCTCCATGATGGTCTCTCCTCCAAAGAGGCGGAACCCCATTTCAGAAGCTATTTTTGCGATCTCCTTCTCGTAGTAGTACATGTCCACTGCACACCCGATGCCAGAGCTCTGCATCTCTGCAATGGCCAGGGCTGCTGATGCTGAGGCAAGGGTCGCTGTCATGCATGCATTTTCCAACGGGAGCAAAAACCGTCTGAGCCTGTCTGCAATATCATCTCCAAGGCTTCTGAAGGCTACCATGCCTGTGTGGGTATGGCTGTTGATAAGGGAGGGAAGGATCAGGCAGTCAGTGCAATCGAGCATCTCAAACAATGCATATCCATCAGGCAGGAGTCCATCAGGGCCGACATAGGCTATCGTCTGGCCTACGATGACCAAAGCACCATCTTCGATGATGGTTTGGTCCGTGTCCTCGGTAAGGATCAGTGCATGGCGAAAGACCATGTCCATGGTGTTACCCCCAATATGTCCTCCAGTCGACGAGGGTCTTGTTGACTACATCGACAAGACCTTTGTCGCTGATCTTCAATGCCGGGGAGACCGGAAGGGCGAGGACTGCAAAGTTCATCACCTCCTCCTGTGCATGATAGCCGTGATCTCTGAGCCATGAGCGTACATGCCCGATGTGCCGGGCGAGAACAGGCATCGGCTCCAGTGAGACAATGCCACCATAGGTGAGGGGGACAAAATACTCCTCCTCATCATCGACGAGGGCGATCCCTCCTTGGTTTTCCAGGACGAGGTTGACCGCGCGCACAGCAAGTTCCACACTGGTGGCAAGCACCAGCGCGTTATGGCTGTCATGTGCCCAGGAGGTGCAAATTGCTCCAGCCTTGGTCAGGCCATTCTTCATGAAGGCGGGCAGGATGGGCTTGTTGTTCCCATAGCGCTCAACAGAAGCGAGCAGGCTCAAACCATAGGATGAGAAGTCGAGGGTATTGTGTGTGCTGGTAACCTTAGCCTTGGCAAACTTGGTGAAGGTGGTTTCCTCCTCACGTTCTATCACAAGGATATCCTTCTCTCCTGCAGGAAGGGAGAGGTCAAACTCAGCTGTCGTTACAGGAATGCGCTTACAGGACTGCAGGTACTTTTCCTTGATCGCAGGGAGTGTAAGGGGAGCGAGAAGACCTTCTTTTGCGTCATACACCTTTTTCCCCGCTTTGTAGACTGAGTGTATGTGCAGGGTCTCCACATCGTCGAGCAGGATGAAGTCGGCAATTTTCCCCGGTCCTATCATGCCCCGGTCGTACAGGCGCATTCTCATTGCCGGGGCATAGGTGGCGGCATAGATGGCCTTGAGGGGTTGCATGCCACTCTTTATGGCATTTCTAAGCACTGCATCGAGATGACCATCCCTGTGGAGTACATCCGGCATGACGTCGTCGGTGCAGAAGCAGAACGTCCCTTTGAGGCGAGGGTCGGAAAGGGCTTCTATGGTCCCCCTGTCAATGCTCTTGTTCTGAATCTCCAGGAACATCCCTGCCGAGGCTTTTTCTCTGATTGAGGCTGGGCTCTGGTGGGTATGGTCCGAGTCGACGCCGCTGGCAATGAACTTGGACAGCAGCTCGCTTGTGATCTTGGGGCAGTGCCCTTCGATGGGGCAGTGGCCCTTGTACTTCCTGAAGGTCTCGATGATGCGTTTGGTGCGGTTGTCCCCCTCAGAAAAAAGATCATTGGCGTTCATGATCTCCCCGAGGGCTATGATGTCCTTTCGCTTGCACAGCTGTTCAACCTCTTTGGTGTCTATGGAACCATAACATGTCTCCAGTTCCTTAGAGGTGGAGGGGACACTGGAGGGGATGGCATAGAAGATATCAAGGACCGAAGGCAGGTCCATGTAGTCGGCAAGGCCTTCGGATCCAAAGACATTGGCAACCTCATGGCAGTCTGCGACAACGGTCGTAGTGCCATGGGGAAGGGCCGCATTCGAAAACTCCGTTGGTGTTGTCATGGAGGATTCGATATGCATGTGGATATCAACAAGGCCGGGGATGAGGAAAAGACCCTCACCCCCAACCTCATCAAAGCGACGATCGACATGGCTTATCGTCTTGTCAAACGACAGCGATCCCCAATCGAAGCTTTGATAGGCCGTGTTGTACAGCCAGATGTTCTCAAGTTTTGCCATGCTCAGTTGTTCATCAGGCGATTGAACCGATCGACCCATGCGCTCATAAGTGGATTAACGACAGTAAAGTCAACCATTTTGGCACGCTCTGCAACATCGCCGACAGTCTTGTTCTCTGCAAGTTCTGCAGTCAGTTTGACCTTTTTGTTGACTGGAGCTTCATTGAGGGCCTTTGCAGTTCTCATTTCGGTCTCTGCACTCTGGCGGTAGTTGATGTAGGCAATGGCAAGGTCACGATTCTCTGACCTTTTTGCAATGTTCATCACGTTGAAGTTCGCATAGGTTCCACTTTCGGGGACCATATAGATTGCATTGGGGTCAGCCTTGGAGATTACCGGAACACCGAAGTCCCCAACAATAGCCACTGCAATCTCGCCATTGCTGAACAGGGATGCCGCATCGGAGGAGCGGGCATAGGTTCGCAGCACATTGCTCTTCAACTCTTCAAGGGCCTTGAATGCCGCTTCGCCATTGTCGCTGGCAAAGTCAACGCCTTTTACATCACTGCACATGACCATGAAGGCCGGGCCAAAGGTCGTGGTGATATCGGGAACGGAAATCTTGCCTTTCAGGGCAGGATTCCACAGGTCTTCCCAGCTGTTGATGGTCATGCCGGCTGTCTTCGGGTTGTAGATGATGCCGATGCTGTTCACCGTATAGGGAGCGCCTGATCCGCTGTCCACCAGGGCTTTTGCACCGGAGATGAGGGAGGAATACTCTGAGAGCTCGCTTGCCTTGATGGGGGAGAACAGGCCATCAGCCACACCATCTGCTGTATTCTTCTGCGAAAGCTCGATGACGTCGACTTTGGTGTTGGGGTCGCTCTTGAGCTTGGTATAGCGCTCCTGGGCGTTGCCGGTATCCAGGATAACCTTGACGTTGTACTGTTTTTCAAAGGGCTCGTAGACCTCGGACCAGAGCGCGTCCTCAGAGAGGCCCCATGTGGATACGATCAGCTGTTTTTGTTTTGATTCTGCGGCACCTGCGCCAAAGAGAGTAGCCATGGTCAGGAGTACCAATACCCCTACTGCGATCACTTGTAGCTTTTTCATCTATTTCTCCTTATATCATTCCACCATCTGGTGGAAGTGCATCGACCGTCTACCGATCTAAAAACACCACATGTTGTTGGGGCAGGTGCAGACCCACCCTCTCTCCCACAGCTATGGCAGGCAGGCGCGTGCTGGAGAGCGCCACCATACCGTGTTCAGTCTGTATCTCATACTGATAGCTCTCACCGAGGTAGGTCCTCACCTCAACCACTCCTTGCATCGATGAGCCTTGGAGGGAGGCGAACTCTATCTTCTCCGGCCTGATGCACAGGATTTTGGCTTCCGTTTTGGAAGGGGGTATGCTCACATTGAGCTTTTGAGCAAGGGATATGGGGAAGAAGTTCCTAAAGCCGACAAAGCGGGCGATGGTCTCGCAAGCCGGGTTGGAGTAGATGGTCACCGGGTCGTCACACTGCTCGATCTTACCCTTGTCCATGATGGCCACACGGTCGGAGATGGAGAAGCACTCCTCCTGGTCATGGGTGACAAAGACCGTCGATATTCCCAGTTCCTGCTGTATCCGCTTGATGGAGGACCTCATTTGCACCCTCAGCTGGGCGTCCAGATTGGAAAGTGGTTCGTCCAGCAAGAGCAGCTTGGGTTCGATGACCAGGGCCCGGGCAAGGGCGACTCTCTGGCGTTGTCCACCGGACAGTTGCTTGGGGAACCGCTTTTCATAGCCACTGATGCCGCAGATCTCCATCATCTTGCCCACTTGGGCAGGTATGCCATCCTTTGGGAGGTTTCGTTGCCGAAGGCCAAAGGCTACATTATCGAAGACGCTAAGGTGTGGGAACAGTGCATAGCTTTGGAATACCATCCCGAAATCGCGTTTGTGCACAGGAATATGGGTCATGTCATTCCCGTCAAGGGTAAAGGTCCCCCCTACAGTATCGATGAGCCCTGCGATGACGCGCAGTGTTGTGCTCTTGCCGCACCCGGAGGGGCCAAGCAGGGAGAGAAGCTCCCCTTTATGTATGTCAAGGTTCAAGTCGGAAAGGACTAGGTTCTTTTTATCGTAGGTGACGTCGATGTGGCGTAGTTCTCCGAAGTGCATGGTTATTCCCCTTTCACTGGTTTGGTCTTTGTCTGTCGGGCGTTCATTGAGCGGTCTATCAGGGCCATGAAGATAAGGGTCATACCCATCAGCATCACCGACAGGGCGCTAACCGTAGGGTCGAAGTTGTACTCAATATGGTTCATCATGGAGTAGGGCAGGGTGTTCATCCCAGGTCCCTTGAGGTACATCGATACGGGGATGTTGTTGAAGGAGTTGATGAACGAGAGCATGAAGGCGGAGATGATGGCAGGTCGGAGGTTGGGAAGCACAACCAGGATGAAGGCCTTTGCAGGGGGGCATCCGAGGGTGCGCGCCGCCTCCTCCATGCTTTCGTCGATCTCCTTCAGGCTTGCGCAGATTATCCTGACACAGTAGGGCAGGACTATCAGCAGGTGTCCTAGTATCAGGGCAAGGTTTAGGGGAATCTGTAGCGATACCACCAGGAAATGGAACAGTACATAGCCGATTACAATGCCTGGTATGAGCGAAGGGGAGAGGAATATGGAGAGCATTGCCTTGCTGAGCTTTGAGGGCTTCTTCACGATGGCAAGGGCGGCCAGCAACCCTATGCCTATACCTATGAATGAGGAGATTAGGGCCAAGGTGAGGCTGTTCTTAAAACTCTGCACCAGGGAGCGTGATTGGAATACCTTTACAAACCACTGCAGGCTGAATCCACTGAGAGGAAGGGATATGGTTTCGGCACTGTTAAAGGAGGTGATGATGATCAGCAAAAGGGGCAGGAAGATAAATATAAAGGTGAGAAAGGCAACAAGGGTGATGAGGCGGTGCTTATACATGGGTAGCCTCCCTTTTGTCGACCTTCGCTGCAATGATGTTGAACAGCTTCATCACCCCCAGGCTTATCAGGATCATGATGAAGGCGATGACCGCTGAGGTGGACCAGTTGGATAGGGTGTTTGACTGTTGGTAGAGCAGGGAGGCAAGCATCATGTTCTGGTTTCCTCCCAGGAGGGTCGGTGTGGTGTAGGCGCTGATGGTCCCTGAGAAGACCAGCACTGAGGCAACAAGCAACCCTGAGAAGGAGAGGGGGATGATGATCGTGAAGAAGGTCCGTGTAGGAGAGCAGCCAAGGCTGTAGGCCGCCTCGATGACATCGTCTCCGATGCCCTCCATCACCGAGGTGAGGGTGGAGATCATCACAGGAAGGAAGAGGTAGACCGACCCGATGACAATGGCAAAGTCAGTATAGAGCAGCTTCATCGGATCGTCGATGATGCCAAGGTTCAGGAACAGCTGGTTTATCAGGCCGTTGCGGCCCAGGATGCTGATCCAGGCAAAGCCCCTGACCACTGCGTTGGTCAATAGGGGGAACATGATCAGGGAGAGCAGGAGCCTACGGGTCTTCTCCCGCCTGAGGCTGATGTAGTAGGAGGTAGGAAGCCCAATGGCCATGCAGATGAGGGTGGTTATGACGGAGAGACGGATGGAGCGATAGAAGATCGTCCTGAAGAACGGGTCCCTGAAAAAGTCTGTATAGGAAGAGATGCTGAAGGACGGGGTGAAGAAGCTGGGCAGGATGGTGACGATTAGGGGGATAAGCAGACAGATGACTGCCAACAGTAGTGCTGGCCCAATTGCTAGGATATACCGGCGAGTCTTCATGATGAGGGTTTCTCCCCTACAAATGTGTGGATATGTTGCAAACTACAACAAGACGAGTGCTTTCTCTAGTATTACGGGGTAAAAGGTATCTGTCAATAAGACTATGAGCGATAGAATGTTGCAATTCTGTTGTATTGTTCAAGTATGGTTCAAGTATTCTTTTTCGGTGTAACAAGAAAGTTGTTGGGAACAGCAAGACTCTAGAAACCCTGTATTCGTTACAGTTCTCTATGTTTTGTAAATAATTGCCATATGTACCTCAAGACAAGGGAAATGTATTTGCTTGATTTGCATTCATTGAGTATTGACAGAGGTGACATATCTGGCTATATGTATATATGAGCATATATGCATATATATAGGCATGTGGGGGAGAAGAGTAATGTTGAGAAACGGTTTGAAAGGTGCACAAAGACTAACAGTCCATGTGACCGTGGCTTTGCAGAATTCTAGGACTGGTTTCTGATTCAGTTTTTTCTCCTTATGAGGTGTGGACGTGATTTGCATATAAAGGTAGGCATTATGAAAAATAACGATGATCCTGATAGTGTTGCATACCGCGCAACGATGAAATTGCAAGAGCGGAATATTTCGGATGAACAGTTTGCCAAACTGGAAGGGTATGCTGCAGAAATCTTTACGGCATGTGGTTTGGATATACATACTCCTTCAACAGAAGATACTCCAAAACGCTTCATCAAGGCATTATTTGATGCCACTCAAGGGTATGATGGTGATTCCAAGCTGGTTAAGGCCTTTGATACCGAATGCCACGATGCATCCGGCTGTGCCTTAAGCCAGATAATACAGGGACCGATTCCCTTTTATGCCTTGTGCGAACACCATGCCCTTCCCTTCCATGGGAATGTGTATGTGGGGTACATCGCGCATGACCGCATTATCGGAATTTCTAAGCTTACCCGATTGGTGAGGCTTTTTTCAAAGCGTTTTGCCGTCCAGGAGCGGATAGGCCAGGAGGTGGCAGACATGTTGGAAGCAGCGGTACACCCTCAAGGGATTGCCATATATATTGAGGCTCATCACCTTTGCATGGAGATGCGCGGTGTTCGAGAAATAAACCCATTGACGCGTACCACTGTCTGGCGGGGATCCTATGCTGAAGATGCGTCCCTTCGCGCTGAATTCTTCACATCCTGCGGGTTACAGCGCCATGGATGACGCTAGGTTTGTCCTGATCACCGGGGGGGCTCAGAGGATAGGGCGCTCGCTTGCAATGGCTGTTGCCCGTTCTGGTTTCGATGTGGCGGTTCATTACTTGCGCTCCCTCCCAGAAGCAGAAAGCCTTTGTTCAGAGATTGAAGCGCTTGGAAGAAAGGCCATCTCGTTGCAAGCGGATCTCTCACAGCCAGAACAGGTTATGACACTGGTTCCTCGGGTCATTGAGCATGGCCTATTGGTAGGTCTGGTACACAACGCCTCAATTTTTGAAAAGTTTGGTTGGGAGAATACAGGGCTTGAGGATTGGAATCGACATCTTATGGTAAACCTGACAGCACCTTTTCTGTTGAGCCAGGCCTTTGCCCATGCGTTGCCCCCTGGGGAGCAAGGACGAATCATTTCCCTGTTGGACTGGCGCTTGTCGCGCCCAGGGGCCGATCATCTCCCTTACACCATCAGCAGGTCAGCCCTAGCATCGCTGACCAAATCCCTTGCAATTGCACTGAGCCCAAGGATAACCGTAAATGCCCTTGCGTTAGGGGCTGTCCTACCGCCTTCCGATGGGAATATGGACGCACACATACTGGACAACGTCCCCTCGGGGCGTTGGGCAAATCTACAGGAAATTGATCAGGTCCTGGTCTTTCTGCTGACTGGCCCGTCATACATAACAGGTGAGATACTCACCATAGACGGGGGACGGCACTTGCTGTAGGGAGGAGAAATTATGGATCAGATCTTCATTAAGAACTTGGTAGCCCGGGGGATCGTCGGAGTCAACGATTGGGAACGTGATAAAGCGCAGGAAATCGTAATCAACGTAGTTGTATTCGCAGACCTCCATGCCGCAGGGGTGAGTGACGACATTCATGACAGCGTGAACTATCGCACGATTGCCAAAAAACTGCTCAAGCATGTTGAAACCACCCAACGATATACCGTAGAAGCGTTGGCAGCGGACCTAGCCCGCCTCTGCCTTGAGGAGGAAGGGGTACAGAAGGTGCGCATTCTCCTTGAAAAGCCGGGTGCTGTGAGGTTTTCAAGTTCCGTGGGTGTAGAGATTGAGCGTACCAAGGATGACCTGTCATGAAAGGGCATACCATCTGCTTGCTCCTGGGGTCTAACATAAGGGCGGAGGAAACCCTTCCCCAGGCTGTCGAACGGTTGCTCGAGCTTGTGGTTGTCTTGCAGACTTCCTCTGTCTGGGAATCCCAGGCAGTGGGATCTGATGGTCCTCCCTTTCTCAACGCAGCTCTTTTGGCCAAGACTCCACTGGATGCCGGCAGTCTGAAGAAGCTCGTGATGCTCCCCTTGGAAGCGCAGCTGGGTAGGGTGCGCACAAAGGATAAGAATGCTCCCCGCACCATAGATATTGACCTCATTGTGTTTGACCAACACGTGCAGGATCCCGGCTTGTGGAACCTTGCCCATATCGCTGTTCCTGTTTCAGAGATTCTGCCAGCCTTTGAGGCGGAAAGTGGGGAACATCTTAAGGATTTTGCCTTGGAAGTAAGGAGAAATGTTTCCATTTTGCTAAGGGAGGATGTTTCTGGATATCCTTTTTCAACCGTATTCCAACAACCATAATGCAAGGAGGTACTGCATATGGAGAAAATGAAAACCGACCGGCGTCGTGTCAATTATACCAACATTGGCAATGAAGGGATCGCTATTCTAAGCAACTTGGAGAAGTACATTAAGGGAACTGGTCTGGAGTCCCAGCTAGTGGAACTGGTGAAACTTCGCGCTTCTCAGATAAATGGTTGTGCCTTTTGCATTGACATGCACACAAAGGATGCTCGCACTCAGGGAGAGAGCGAGCAACGCCTGTATGGAGTGAGCGCCTGGAGGGAGCCCCCTTTTTATAGCGAACGCGAAAGGGCGGCCCTCCTATGGACTGAAGAGATAACTAAGATTAGTGAAAATCATGTTCCTGATGAGCTATACGAGCAAGTTACGAGGCATTTTACGGAAAAGGAGTTAGTGGACCTGACGTTGGCCATAATAACAATAAACTCCTGGAATCGTCTGGCGATCAGTTTTCGCTCCCCTCCCGGCTCCTATCAGCCAAACCATCCTATAACGAAGAGCCAAACGGGAGACACTTGATTTTCCTGTATCCTATGGGACTTTTCACGTTGCTGTGACGGTCGCAGTGGCAGGCTTGCCCTCCAGAATTGCCTGATTTATACTAGGGCTTGGCATGTGCTTCACTTCAGGTAGGAATGCCGAGGACAATTTCCTTGCCATGTCTTTTGGGAACTGTTGTAAAAAACAACGCGTTCGTTTGAAGGAGGGAAGTGAGTATGATACGTATAAAACATGTGTATGAAGCTTATGATGCTGATGATGGAGAGCGTTATTTGATCGATCGGTTATGGCCACGAGGCATGAGCAAAGAGGAACTGATCATGGAAGCGTGGCTGAAGGATGTCTCCCCAAGCGGAGACTTGAGGCGTTGGTTTGGCCATGATGCTGACAAATGGGATGAGTTCCAGAGCCGTTATCGTGCTGAACTGGACAACAATCCTAGTGCTTGGAAACCTTTGGTAGAGGCTTCCAAACGAGGTAAGGTGACCCTACTTTTT
Organism: uncultured Sphaerochaeta sp.; assembly: GCA_964527665.1. Classification (GTDB taxonomy): domain Bacteria; phylum Spirochaetota; class Spirochaetia; order Sphaerochaetales; family Sphaerochaetaceae; genus Sphaerochaeta. Next base: position 10,806 of record CAZGOK010000008.1, on the reverse strand, counting down.
TCCGCCCACGATTCCGAACACAATAATGCCGTTGTGCTTAAGGCATACCTGGAAAAACATATGGACGTCTGATGGGCATCCCCTGTGTATTGCGTATGCCAGTCACTACTAGAATGTGAAATTGAGCTAAACCCAAACAAAAAGGAGCTAGCAATGAAACAGTATACATATATTATTGTCGGTGGTGGCTTAACTGGTGATGCCGCTATACGTGGTATTCGGGAATTGGACAAGAAAGGGTCGATCGCCATGTTTAGTCTTGAGTCGGATCCCCCTTATGTCAGGCCAAAGCTATCCAAGGACATGTGGAAAGGAAAACCCCTGGAAAAAATCTGGTGCGACACGCAGAGCCTGGGGGCAGATTTGTTTTTGGGGCGCAAGGTAACCCATCTCAATACCCACGGCAAAACCATTAGGGATGATACAGGCGATGAGTATTCCTATGGTTCGTTGCTCCTTGCGACTGGAGGCACCCCAAATCGCCTTCCTTTTGGTGATGATACAATTATCTACTACCGCGGTTTGCAGGATTATCACCATTTGAGAGCTAAAAGTGAAAATGAAAAATCATTTCTTGTGATCGGAGGCGGCTTCATTGGGTCGGAAATTGCTGCTGCATTGTCGATGATAGGCAAGAAGGTAATCATTGTATTTCCAGACCAGGGCATTGGTTCAAGGGTATACCCTGCGGGCCTGTCCCATTATATCACTGACTATTACCGGCAGAAGGGTGTGGAGGTCATTTCTGAAGACAGTGTGGCCAGCCTCGATCATTCAGGAAAGAAACTGTCGGTCCGGACACAAGCAGGACGGGTTTTTGAAGTGGATGGGGTTGTAGCTGGAATAGGAATTCATCCGAACATAGACCTTGCCGAGCAAGCTGGCCTGAAGATAGAGAATGGGATCATTGTCGACGAACATGCGCAAACCTCCTCCCCTGGTGTCTATGCAGCAGGCGATGTAGCTAACTTCTACCATGCCATACTTGGAAAGCGTGTGAGGTTGGAGCATGAGGATAATGCTGTCCAGATGGGAAAACTGGCAGGGCGAAATATGGCTGGAGCGAATGAGTCCTACACCTATGCCCCCATGTTCTATTCCGATCTCTTCGATCTGGGGTATGAGGCTGTGGGTGAACTGAGCAGTAAGCTGGAAACTGTAGCTGATTGGAAGGACCCGTTCAAAAAGGGTGTAATCTACTATACTGAAGGTGGTAGGGTACGGGGTGTGCTGTTATGGAATGTATGGGATACTGTTCCCGCCGCAAGAGCCCTTCTAGCCGAGCCTGGCCCGTTCACTTCAAAAGACCTCATCGGGAGGTTATGACAAGGAAGTGTAGTAGTGGCGGTATGATGGCCAAGGCCCAATATGTAAAGCAATGGAGGGTGATATCTGAACCTTATTCACTCTGTCCAATCCTGGTTTTAGCTTCTGATATTCGGCTATCAAAATAGTACACCGGTTTCGATAGGGAAGAGTCCAAACCCAGCAGCCCCCCCTCCCACGTGGAAGGGGGCTGTTGTTGTTTTTGTTTAGCCTGTTCTTATTCTTTCGATAGGACTTCAACACGATGATAAAACCCTGTCAGTTTCTTCCACCCCAAAGTAATCCGGTATGAAGAGTTGGGAAATTCTAGGGAGGTGTTTCTGATTTCGGATGGCATGAGCTCTTGCTTTTCACCATATAAATATATTTTTACAGATACTATTGACACATAAGAGGTTCATGCATTATATATAGACCGACCGTCGGTCTAGTATTAAATGAGGTGAACTTATGCGCATTACCAAAGAATATGACGAAAGGAAACGTGAAATACTCGATACTGCTGAAAAGTTGTTTCATGTGAAGGGATATGATGCTTGCACGGTCAATGACATTCTACAAGCGATTGGAATTGCAAAGGGTACGTTCTATCATTATTTCACATCCAAGGAAGAAGTCCTCGATTCCATCGTGTTGCGACATACTGAGATTATAGTCGGAAGGGCCCATGCAATACTTGCTGATGATACTATTGGCCCCCAAGAGAAGCTGATGCGCTCTTTTATGGCTATGAAGATTGCAGAACCCCAAGAAGATAAGATGCTGCAAGATATGCATAAACCAGAAAATGTCCTGCTCCATCAGAAAAGCTTGAAACAGATTGTCATGGCAATGGCCCCTGTGCTGGTTAAGATCATAGAAGAGGGAGTCGCAAAAGGGTATTGGACCTGCAGGTATCCTCTGCAATATATGCAGATCTTTCTGGCCTCATCGTTGAGCTTGACTGATGAAGGGGTCTTTGCATTGGATGCTGAAGCTCAGATGATGGTGATGGCTGCCCTGATCTCCCTGCTTGAGAAAATGGTGCAAGCTCCTGAAGACTCCTTCATGCAGATGTTTATGCAATCTCAGCAATAAGTTGTAAATCATACTATCAAAAAGAATATCACGAAAGGAAGAGGGTGGGTTTTGTGAAGAAGTTTATGACCATATGGGTTGGTGAGTTCATTTCAAGCATTGGCAGTGGCATGACTGCCTTTGCAGTTGCGATTTATGTGTATCAGCAGACCGCAAGTGTCACATTGGTCTCCCTTGTAGCACTGTTGGCATTTCTGCCGATGATCTTGTTAAGTCCTGTCGGAGGCATCCTTGCTGACCGGTACGACCGGAGGCTGATGATGATACTAGGGGATTCTCTCTCTGTGCTAGGTCTTCTTATCATATTTGTCAGCATACAGACAGGGAAGGGAGGCTTCTTGCTGCTATGCATTGGCGTTACCATAAGTTCAGTCTTTGTCTCATTGCTTGAACCCGCCTATAGGGCTACGGTGACCGATCTCCTCTCAGAGGATGAGTATGCCCGTGCTAGCGGCCTTGTCCAGATAGCAGCAAATGCAAAGTATCTGCTATCACCTTTCATTGCTGCCCTGATCCTTACGGTAACTGATATCCGGGCAATCCTGCTCTTCGATATGGCAACCATTTTAGTGACTGTACTTACCATATCATCAGTGCGCAGGGGTATAATCGCCAATAAGCCAAGTGAGGTAACCCTGAACATCTTCAGGGAATTCAAAGAGGGCTTGAGCAGCATTACCTCGGACAAAGGGGTACGCAGCTTGGTGGTGCTTATGGCATGGATGTGCTTTTTTATCGCATTCCTCCAGACACTCATGACCCCTATGGTCCTTTCCTTTGCTGATGTAAAGACGCTTGGGATCATGGAATCCCTAAGTGCAGTAGGGATGTTGGTCGGAAGTGTGATCATTGGTATTGTCAACATCAAAAAGGACTATGCCAAGATCCTTACCTTTTCGCTGTTGGTGGCAGGCATCTTCATGGCACTGACAGGAACAACCACCACCATATGGCTGCTTGTTGTTTTCTGCATGCTATTTTTTACAACTCTGCCTTTTGTCAATACGTGTGCCGATGTGCTGATCCGCATTAGCCTCCCCAATGCAGTGCAGGGCAGGGCATGGGGCATGATAAGTTTCCTTACCCAGATAGGTTTTGTTGTTGCCTATGCAGTATGTGGAGTACTCGCTGATTATATGTTTGAACCTCTGCTTGCCGAACAGGGTCCTCTTGCAGGAAGTGTGGGGCGTCTTATTGGTGTTGGAGAAGGGCGTGGCATCGGCTTGATGATCATCCTCGCAGGAGTGGTGATGGTGGTATTCGCTGGTGTTTTTGGATTCAGGAAAAGCATCAGGGAAATGGAAAGGAGAGGCGTATGAAATGGTCAATGATGAGAAATGATTTCTTGAGAAATAAGACCATTAACCTCGCATTGTTGTTGTTCATGACCTTTTCTGCCAGCCTTGCAGTGTTGTCTGTGATGACTGCAGTCCAAACAGTCACTTCCATTTCTGCACTGTATACGATAGCACAGCCACCTCATTTCCTTCAGATGCACAAAGGTGCGATCGACCAGGAAGAAATACAAAAATTCATGGCTGAAGATGCTTTGGTAACATACAGCCAGGTCAACACAATGATTGACATCTATGGGGACAACCTTACTGTGGTTGGTGGAAGACCTCCCTTTGATCTCTCTGATTGCCGTCTTGATATTGGACTAGTCAAGCAGAATGCTACCAAAGACTTGCTGGTGAATTCCCGGCATGAGAAAGTCATCCTCCAGCAAGGGGAAATGGGTATACCAGTTCTTTTACGGGAGATGTATGGCATAGAAGTCGGGGACCACATTATTTTGGCCAGCAACTCTGTTGCCAAGGAGTTTGTGGTTGTAGAGATCATTCTGGACTCTATGATGAATTCCCCCATGGTTTCTTCCACAAGAATTCTTCTTGCAGATAGTGATTTTGAAAAGCTAGTGGGAACCATTGGTGAGAATGAGTATCTCATCGAGGCTTATTTTTGCACACCAAAACAAGCCAATGCTTTCAAGACTGCATATGAGGATGCGGGCCTCCCGCAGAATGGGCAGGCTATTACCTATTCGATGATTTTTACGTTGAGTGCTTTTACCGATATCACCATGGTATTTGTCCTGCTTCTTGTCAGCATCCTGCTAATCATAGTCTCGTTCATCTGTGTGAAGTTCACCATTATGGCAACCCTGGAGGAAGAGGTTCGTGAGATTGGGATCATGAAGGCCATAGGTTTGACCTTTGTGGATATTAGGGACCTGTATCTCAATAAGTACAGGCTCCTGGCCTTTGTAGGAGTAGTGGCAGGATATGGTATTGCATGGCTTCTTAGTGATGTGGTCACAAAACATATCAGCACTACGTTTGGAACCATCAGGACATCTACATTGACTGTGATACTCTCCCTTGCCGTTGGCCTCCTGGTGTTTCTTCTCATAACCTATTATTGCAAAAAGGTGCTCAAGAGAATCAAAAAGCTTACCGTGGTTGATGCTTTGGTGAGCGGAAAAGGCTTTGCAAAGGGTACTGCCTCCGTTCAGGATGGACTGCATACATCTCGGAGTCTCTCTGTCAACGTGCTTATGCCGACACGTGAGGTCTTCACTTCAGCTAAGAGCTGGATATTAGTATTCTCTGTTGTAGTGATCGCGGTCCTGATGATCATGGTCCCGGTCAATCTGCTCCATACCTTCGAAGCCCCTGATTTTATTACCTATATGGGAAGTTCGCTTGAGGATATTCTGATCGAAGTTGAAAATGGGGAAATGCTTGAAGAAAACTATGCCAAGGTAAAACAGGTTTTGGACAACGACAATTCCATCAAAAACTATTACGAGTATCGGACAACACGGGTCAAGGCATATGATTCTAAGCATGTAGGCATGAATCTGGATATCGATAGCGGAGATATGGCAGGCAATGGGTTGCAGTATCTCAGTGGAGTGCCCCCTGAGGGACATCATGAGTTAGCTGTCTCGTTCCTTACCGCCAATGAGCTGGAGAAAGAGGCTGGAGACATCTTAACCCTTGTGTTTGATGATACCGAGCAGGATTTTGTGCTGTCAGGCATTTATCAAGATGTTACCAGCGGCGGAATTACAGCAAAGGCAAAACACCAATTTCCGACTCTTGTAGCCAAGAAATACTCCTTCTCAGTCAACCTCAAGGGGGATGGTGATAGTGCACTTCAGGCTTCTGCATGGGCAGACATCTTCGGTTCTGGGGTTACGGTCGATCCCATGGAAGAGTTTATCGATCAGACCCTGGGAGGCATCATAAAACAGCTTAGGGCAATAGTGTTTGCGATATGCCTTATCGGAGCCTCATTGGTAATGCTCATCACTGCCCTATTCCTGAAGCTGCGCCTGGCAAAGGATCTGTCTGAGATAGCAATTTTGAAAGCCATAGGATTTTCAAGCCAGGACTTGAAAAAACAGTACATGATAAAAATGGGTTGGGTTTCCCTGGGCGGCATTCTGGTGGGTACGGTCTTAACGGGTTTCCTGGGGGAAAAGATAGTCAATGCTGCCTTAGGCCTTGCAGGTATTGGCATCAAGAAAGTTCACCTTATTACAAACCCTATAGGGGAATATATCATGTGTCCAGTAGTGCTTATGGCCTTAATTATTATGGTAACAGCTCTCGTAATGAGAACTATTGAAAAATACACGATCATATCAATCATACAAGAATAGATAATCAGGAAGCGTACTATGAAAACAGTATTGGAAGTGAAGAAAGTATGTAAGAGCTTTGGGAATGCGCCCGTGTTGCAAGATGTAAGTTTCAAGGTTGAAGAGGGTGAGTTCATAGCGATAATGGGGCCGTCAGGGTCAGGGAAGTCCACCTTGCTGTATAGCATAAGTGGTATGGATAGTCCCACTTCAGGAAGTGTATTGCTCTGCGGCAAGGATATCTCACAGCTGGATGATAAGACACTCAGCAGTGTACGGCTGAAGCAGATGGGGTTTGTCTTTCAGCACTCCTATCTTCTGAAGAACCTGTCGGTCAGGGATAATATCGTTCTCCCTGGGTTCAAGGCTGGTACCAAGACTCGAGAAGAGGTAACCCGAAATGCGGATGCCTTGATGAAAAAGACAGGAATTTACTCAGTTGCTTCTCACGACACTAAAAAAGTCTCAGGAGGTGAGCTTCAACGAGCGGCTATCTGCAGGGCCCTTATCAACCAGCCGGACATTGTGTTTGGGGATGAGCCTACCGGAGCTCTGAACAGCAGCTCCACCAAAGAGGTTTTGGACATCATCAAAGCCATCAATGGGGAAGGTACGACTGTCATCATTGTTACCCATGATGCTGAGGTGGCTTGTAGGGCAAGTAGAGTGATATACCTTATGGATGGCAAAATTCATGATGAGCTGGCCCTAGGTTCGCATGAGGGTGATGATACGGCTAAGGCTTCTCGCCAGCTTCTGCTCACTGATTGGTTGCGACAGAAGGGTTTTTAGGGAGCTGGTACGAATTGCAATTCGTTTCAGCTCAGGCCACGTCCAGGTTTTTGCAAAGCCAATACGACTGTTTGTGCTTTGCTGCGATAGACGAGAAAAAGGTTTTGTCATAGCATTACAGATGCTTGCCTGGCATAGACTCAAATGATCGTCATTGTACGGTCAATGCTTAAGAAATATTTGGAGAAATACTATGAAAATTCACATGGTAGCACTGCTTGGCCTGTGGGCCCTTCTCAGCACAGGCTGTGCTGTAACGACAGCTCAACAAGCTGTTTCCCCTGCACCAAAGGAAACCCCAACAGTGAGTGAAAATGAAGAGACGCTTGATCTCAGAGGCTATTGGGAAGGTTCCCTAGCTATTAGCCCCACTTCTTCGCTTGTGATTGGGTTCACCATCACCGGCTCGGACGAAGCCCTGTTGCAGATCCCATCACAGGGTGTCAGGGATCTCAAAGTAACGTCAGTGAGCCTAGAAGGCTCTCTGCTTACCATAGGGCTTGATGCTTTGCAGGCTACCTATAGTGGAACCTATGATGCTGAGAAACAGCAAATCGTGGGAACCTTTGTCCAGATGGGCCAATCGCTTCCTCTGGTCCTCAGCCTGGGCGAACTTAAGGAAGATTCCCGGCCACAAGACCCAATAAAACCTTACCCGTATATTTCTGAAGACATTGTGTTCGCTCAAAAGCCTGAGGGTTTCCTGCTTGCCGGAACCATTACAAGGCCTGTAGGGGAGGGTCCTTTCCCTTCAGTTGTCCTGGTCAGTGGTTCAGGACCCCAGAACCGTGATGAGGAATTGGTGGGCCATAGGCCGTTTTTGGTATTGGCCGATGCACTCACACGTTCAGGCATTGTGGTCTTGCGCTACGATGACCGTGGCTTTGCCGAATCAGGCGGTGATGCAAGTGCCGCCACGTCCTTGGATTTTGCGTCCGATGCAGAATCTGCTGTCACCTACCTCAACACCTTGGAGTATGTAGATGCATCCAGCATTGGGATGATCGGGCACAGTGAAGGTGCCATCATTGGCCCGATCGTTGCCCAAAGGAACAAGGACTTGGATTTTTTGGTCCTCATGGCCGGTCCTGGAGTCACCGGCATGGCCATACTTGAAGACCAGACCGCAGCTATCCTCAGGGCCCAACAGGCCCCTGAAGCGGTAATCGCCCAAGCTGTAAGTACAAATATGGCCCTCTACGCCACAGCCTTGGATGAAAAACAAACCTTGGAAGAGCGCAAGGCCTCAATCTTGCAGACGTTGCTATCTTTGGGCTTGCCCCCCGAAGCAGCCAAAGCACAGATTGGAGCACTGTTTTCCCCCTGGTACATGACTTTCCTCTCCCTTGATCCCGCCATCTATTTGAAAGAGCTGGGTATACCTGTGATGATCCTCAATGGGACGAAGGACACACAGGTGTCTGCATCCCTGCATGTTCCGGCTATCGAAGCCGCTTTGCTCTCTGGGGGGAACACCCGTTATACGACTAAGGTGTATGAAGGTCTGAACCATCTGTTCCAGCCTGCGATGACAGGCGCCCCTGAGGAGTATGCCTCAATTGAGACAACGATAGAGCCTCAGGTACTAAAGGACATTGTTTCTTGGATCGTCAAGGACAGATTCCAGCTCTGACGAACCAAGTTCTTATCCATGGATTCACGCGATAGCCCTCTTTCCCTTGTTCAGTGGGCTATCGCTGTATGCCAAGGGAAGCAATATGTTTCTGAGGAGAGTGACAGGCTTTGTAGGTAAGGGCTTGATTCCAGGGATTCACCTTAGGAAGAAACACATCGAAGATCAAGTCAAGGAAGCCCCGTTGGCTACGCGGCATGATACGTGGGATAGGGAGGGATGAGTGCAATGCCAATAGGGAAAGCCAGGCGCAAGCCTATAATCATCATAGTTGCCATTGGTGCGCTTCTTTTGGTGGCCACAGTCATCCTTGTTGCATTTTCAGCCTATGGTAAGACTATGATGGGAAAGATCCCTGATCTGTCCTTTGGTGATGCTTTGATCTACACCCTAAAAGACAATCGGGATGCAGTCATTACTGTTGGCATAGTGGAAGATGGAGAGTTTTCTTATACCGTATATGGAAACAATGCCGAGATCCTTTCCCCTGCTCTTCATACCTATGAGATCGGCTCACTTTCAAAGACCTTTACCGCAGCTTTGGTAGCTAAAGCTGTCCAAGAGGGTAAGATCAAGGTGAATGATTCGATTGATCGTTATTTGTCATTGCCAGATGGCAACACCTATCCGACAGTTGCTCAATTGCTGACGCATACCTCAGGGTACAAACCCTATTATTTCGCATGGCCTATGGTAGCAAACTTCCTTACAGGAAAGAATGATTTCTATGGCATTACAAAAGCTATGATAGTGAAGAAATTGTCATCATTGCATGGTTCGGACGAAGCTCATCCATTCAAGTATTCAAACTTTGGGTATGCCACACTGGGACTGGTCTTGGAAGAGGTCTTTCACCAAGAGTATGCAAAGCTTATGGATGGATACTTGCATGGCGAACTGCTTCTACAAAATACGAACCTATCCGATGGGAAAGGGGACCTAACAAAGTATTGGGAATGGAACAAGGGCGATGCATATGCTCCGGCGGGTGCTCTTGTCTCGGACATTGGGGATATGCTGGCATATGCCCAGATGCAGCTTGCTGGAAATGGCTCTTTTGGAACATGCCATGAGCCATTGGAAATGATTGATGCGACAACTGATGAGTATGGGATTATGAACATCCGCTTGGATTCCATCGGTATGGCTTGGATCATAGATGAAGAGAATGGTATTGTCTGGCATAACGGGGGTACCGACAATTACAACAGCTATCTTGGCTTTGATCCTACAAGTGGTATAGCTGTTGTAATTCTTTCCAATCTCTCCCCAAGGTATCGAATCCCCTCAACAGTTCTAGGAGTCAAACGTATGCAAGAAGTAAGGGGACGATGAATTCCAACCTTAGAGAGATTGTTGAATCACCTTCCCCTCAATTTCTAATAGATTTTGTGGAATGCTATAGCGAAGCGGGTCCTCCGGCAATGTGGAGGAGTCCTTCTTTACTTGGAATACAGCTCGACTACAGCTGACTCGGTAACGTCATAATCAATTTCGCTTCGTAAGGGGAGGGCGACGACCGTTGCCTCAAACTTCACTTCGTCGAACTGCAACCATGATGGAATGCTTCTGTTCTGGGAAAGCTTACGCAGGGTAAGGGCTTGTCTGGCCTTATCATCGACGGTGATGACGTCTCCTACTTTCACCGTGACCGAAGGGATGTCGACTCGTCTCCCATTGAGCCTGAGATGGCCATGATTGATCCTTTGCCGACTTTCCCTGCGAGTGGCGGCGAGCCCCAAGCGGTAGACAATGTTATCGAAGCGTTGTTCAAGCAGGACAATGAGGTTTTCCCCCGTATTGCCACTCTTTTTTTCAGCCCGGGCGTAGATCAGCTTGAATTGTTTCTCCAATACGCCGTAAATGAAGCGAAGCTTTTGCTTTTCGATAAGCTGTCGAGCATATTCACTCTGCTTGCGTCTTCGTTTGGTTGTTTGTCGTCTAATACTTGGTTTGTGGGAATATCCGAGGACCAAAGGGTCTATGCCGAGATAATTGCATCGCTTGAGGACAGGAGTTCTTGATATTGCCAAAGTGTAGTACCACCTATATATAGTTATATTTATTAGCCTACGCTAACAATTAATATATATACCAAATATAGGGTTTGCTTGCAATGTATGTGCCCCATCATTCTAGAAAGTTTTTTCAGGATCAGTTGTCTGAGAGCTGTGGGTTATTTTCACTGCCATCTCGTGTGCAATGCTCAGTATGCAGTAAATGTAAGGTTGCCTACTGTTTTACTATGCTTTTAGTTACAAAATAAGGAATCAAGGCTTCTCCAATATTGCCGACCGCTAAATTTAGTTGTATCTTAAAGATATACCAG
>CAZGOK010000007.1:0-22573 GCA_964527665.1 uncultured Sphaerochaeta sp. | reverse complement strand
GGTGTACTGCCCGACATTTACCCTGGGGACCCTCGAGGCCCAGCGGCTGAGGTCGCTGAAGATGGCCTTGTTGCCAAAGAAAGCGTCCTTCGCTGCAAATGCATCGCCACTGAAAGCTGGCTTGTAGGAGCCGATGGCACCGTTGTTCATCAGGATTGTCTGGTAGAAAGCCTTGTCGTTGCCGTAGATTTCCTTCAGGAACTCAATAGCCTTGTCTCGGCTTGCACCGTTTTGCAGGACGAACCATGAAGAGCCGCCCAGGTTGGAAGCGTTGACGGAGTTCGCAAGGTCGAGGCGGGGGGTCGGGGCCACTGCCCACAGGCCACTTTGGTCAGTTCCAGCCTTGATGGAGCCGATGATCCATACGCCGGTGATCACCGATGCCACCTTGCCTGAGTTGAATGATCCCACCCACTCGTTCCATCCGTTGGAGGGAAGGGCGATGTCCTCGGAAACAAAGCGCTTGTACAGCTTCATCGCTTCCTTGAGAGCAGCATTGTTGACAAAGGCGGGGTTTCCTGCATCGTCAAAATACCAGGATCCGGCACTTTGCAACATGACCCTGAACAGGCCGCCGTCACTTTTGTCATTGGCTATCATGTACTGGCCTGTCTTAGCCTTGTACTCTTTTGCTATGTCGGCAAAACGGTTCCAGGTGATGTTCTCAAGATCCTTGGCCTCAAAGCCAGCTTTCTTCATCAGGTCGGTGCGGTAAAAAAATCCTGATACGCCGGAGTCAAAGGGAACACCGTAATACTTGTTGCCCAACTTCATGACGTCAGCCTTGTAGCCGACAAAGTCGTTGTAGTTGAATGCGCTGGTGAGGTCTGCAAACTGCCCGGGGTAGCTTGTGAGGTACTTCTGCACGTTGTAGTCCTCGATCAGGACGATGTCAGGAAGACCCTGTGTTGTCTTGGAAGCCAAGTTGGTGTGCAGCTTCTGCTCGACATCGGCCTTTGCAAGCTCAACCACTTCGAATTTAGCCTCGGGGTGCTTTGCCTGGTAGCGGCTGATAGCCTCGTTCATGATGGAAATATTGAAGTTCGGATCCCATGCCCAAATCTTGATGGGAGCGGCTTCTTTAGCCTCGGGAGCCCCTGCTGCAAACAGCGGGGTCATCAATGCCAAGAGCACCAAGAGAATAATTACACTTATTTTTTAACTCGTAATCTCCTTTCGTGTGGCAGTATTCCTGCCTTATAGGTGTAGCATAAGATACCGAAATCCATCTGTCAAGAAAATTTTACTAAAATTTTACTAATTTTTTACACCGACAATACTCCCACATTACCCCCTTTTTGCTATAAATTAGGGGCATTTATGTTCCTTTTCATAAGAATTTCTGTAAATATATGAGAAAAGATGGTATGATGGTAGTAAATTTTTACTACAGAGAGAGGAAAAGCCATGGCTACTATCAAGGACATCGCACACAAGGCTAACGTCTCGATCGCCACAGTCTCCAGGATCCTCAACCATGACGAAAGCCTCAGTGTCTCAGATGATACGAAGCTGCGCGTGCTCGTTGCTGCCAAGGAGCTAGAGTATGTGACGCTGCAGCAGAGGAAGCAGAAGCGAAAGGCGGCTAAGAAGCTTACCTTCGCCATCGTCGAGTGGTATGACTATCCTGCCCTGATAGAGGATCCCTACTACCTCTACCTGATGACCACCGTCGAGCGTCAGCTTGCCAGGGAAGGTATAAACACCGTCAAGTTCATCAACATGGACGGGCAATTTGTCCCCTCGGTGGACACTTCCATAGATGCGATCATCGCCATCGGGAGGTTCAACCTCAAACAGATTGAGAAGATCGCCGAGTTCTCCCCCTACATCGTCTTTCTGGACTCCTGTCCCGATGCCACCCGCTTCGACTCGCTTCTGATCAACACCGAGCTCGGAACCAAGCTCGCCTTGCAGCATCTGTATGACCTGAACCACCGGCGCATCGCGTATGTAGGTGGAAAGGTCATCGGGGATACAGGCGGTGAGGGCCGGGATATGAGAAAGGGTGCCTACATTGAGTTCATGGAGGAGAAGGGCATATTCGAGTCCGGCCTCATCTATGAAGGGGAGCGCCTCTCCTATACCGAGGGGTACTCCCTCGCCTCAGCCCTGATCGAAACCAACCCCCGTCCCACAGCCATCTTCTGTGCCAACGACACCACCGCCACCGGGGTGCTCGCAAGGCTGCACCAGAAAAAGATAGGGGTCCCGGAGAAAATGAGCATTGTGGGTTTCAACGACCAGAGCTCAGTAAAGTTCCTCGAGCCGCCTTTAACCACAGTCCATGTCCCGATGCCCTTCATAGCCCAGAATGCAGTGGACATCCTGAAGAACAGGGTAAGCGGTCTCTACACCCTGCCTAGGAAGCTGTACATACCCACATCGTTGACAGTGCGGGAAAGCACGAAAGAGCTCTTGTCGTAGAAGCTCTTTCGGTATGCGTCTTGAATTTTTACTGCTCTGTTACTTTTCCCCGTACATGCATCGGGCCTTTGGATTGCATCTTTTTCTCCAGAACAGCCTCACTAGGCATTCCTACCATGGCAGTTCTTATACTTCTTGCCGCTTCCACAGGGGCAGGGGTCGTTGCGTCCCACCTTCGGGGCGCTGCGCCTGACGGTTACTGGGGAGACATCCCCCCCGCCTTGGACACGATTGCCCTGGCCTGCACTGGAAAAGGCACCCTGGGAGCCATGGGACTCGACAGTCCTGTGCGCTGCACTCTTCTTACTGTACTTGTCCTCGGCTTGGGTGATCTGCACCCTGACCAGGGTATCGGCGATGAAGTGCTTGATGCCCTCGAGCATATCGTTGAATATCTCAAAGCCCTCGACCTTGTACTCGACCAGGGGGTTCTTCTGTGCATAGGAGCGCAGGCCCACCGCATCGCGCAGGTCCTCCAGGGCCATGAGGTGGTCCTGCCACCTGATGTCGATCTGACGCAAGTAGTTGAAACGGAGGAAGTCGTTGAACGGCTTTTCTCCAGTTTGCCCTACCTTTGCATCTATCTCCTCGTCGATGCTCTTCTTCAAGTGGGCCTTGTACTCATCACGGGTTGCCTCGGGTGCCAAGGGGATGATGGTGAGGTGGAACTCAGACTGGACCTCTTCGAGGATCTTCAGCGCAACCTCCTTGTCCTTGGTCTCCTTGGGCAGGGAGTCTACTATCTCGAGCGCTATCTCATGGCAGCTGGTGCGCACCCTTTCAAGGAGGTGCTCCTCGCTGAGGATGGCATCACGCTCGGCGTATATGTAGTTTCTCTGCTCGTTGAGCACGTCGTCGTAGTCCAGCAGGTGCTTGCGAATCTCAAAGTTACGGTCCTCAACACGACGCTGTGCCTTCTCAAGGGCATTGGAGAGCATGCGGTGCTCGATGGGCATCCCGTCCTGCATCCCGATCTTACCCAGGATTCCCCTGATGTTCTCAGAGGCGAACAGGCGCATCAGCGAGTCGTCCAGGGAGACGTAGAAGCGGCTGGTGCCCGGATCCCCCTGGCGGCCGCTGCGTCCGCGCAGCTGGTTGTCGATACGGCGCGACTCATGGCGCTCGGTGCCCATGATATAGAGGCCCCCGAGGCGCTTGACCTCTTCGTAGTCCTTTTCCCAAGCTGGCTTTACCTGCTTGATCGCGAGGGCAAACTCTTCAGGGGTCGCATCGGTGCCGCAAACCCTGCGGGCTCGGGCATCAAGGCTGCCTCCGAGCTTTATGTCCGTTCCACGACCTGCCATGTTGGTGGCGATGGTGACCGCCCCCTTTGCCCCGGCCTCTTCGATTATCAGGGCCTCACGGGCGTGGTTCTTTGCGTTGAGCACCTCGTGGCGGATTCCCATCCTCTTGAGCAGGAGGCTGAGCATCTCACTTTTCTCGATCGAGATGGTACCCACCAGAATCGGCTGTCCCTCCTTGTGCACACGTGCGATCTCCTCGCAGATGGCCTGGACCTTGAACTGCTCGTTGTAGTAGACCTGGTCAGGATGGTCGATCCTGACGATGGGCATGTTGGTGGGGATGACCACCACGTCGAGGTTGTAGATCTTCAGGAACTCAGGGGCCTCGGTATCGGCTGTTCCGGTCATGCCGCTGATCTTGTCGTACATCCTGAAGAAGTTCTGGTACGTGATGGTGGCCAGCGTCTTGTTCTGGCCCATGATCTTGATCTTCTCCTTGGCCTCGATGGCCTGGTGCAACCCGTCGCCGTAGCGCCTTCCATGCAGGATGCGGCCGGTGAACTCATCGACTATCTGCACCTGGCCCTCGACGACGACATAGTCGACATCGTGGCTGTAGAGCTTCAGGGCCCGGACGGCCTGGGTGACGTAGTGCACATACTCAAAGTTCTCATCCTCATAGATGCTTCCTGTGATGACCTTGTGCTTGTTGAGCAACTCCTCCATGTGGTTCATGCCCTGGTTGGTGAAGGAGACCTTCTTCTGCTTTTCATCAAGCTTGTAGTCCCCCTTCTCCTCAAACGGTTGGGCGCTGCGGTCAAAGCGGGAGAGGGGGTCCTGTTCGTAGTAGTCCCGCGTTGCGGGGTCCTTCTCACACTCGGAGAGGAAGGCAGCTATCTTCTCAGCTCCCAGCACCTGGGCCGAGTCGTCCTCGCTCTGCCCGCTGATGATCAGGGGCGTGCGTGCCTCGTCTATGAGGATGGAGTCGATCTCGTCAATGATGCAGTAGTGGTGCTTGGGCTGGATCTTCTCCGCAAGCGACCATTTCATGTTGTCGCGCAGGTAGTCGAACCCGAATTCGTTGTTGGTTCCGTACGTGATGTCGGCACTGTAGGCCAACCGCTTCGCCTCGGTGTCCATATCAGAGAGGATGACCCCGACGCTCAGACCCAAAAATTCGTAGATGGGGCCCATCCACTCGGAGTCACGACGGGCGAGGTAGTCGTTGACGGTGACGATGTGCACCCCTTTCTCTTCAAGGCTGTTGAGGTAGGCAGAGGGAACGCAGGTAAGGGTCTTTCCCTCACCGGTCTTCATCTCCAGAATCTGACCTCTGTGCAGGACAGCAGCTCCCATGACCTGCACATCGTAGTGCCTCTCGCCAAGGACCCGGCTTGCAGCCTCGCGTGCCAGGGCAAAGGCCTTGGGAAGCAGAGTATCCAGGGAGGCGCCCTCGGCTACCTGTTTTCTGAAGAGCCCTGTCTGGATGGGGAAGTCCTCGTCCTTGAGCCCTTTTGCCCAAGTGTCCTCTTTGTTTACACTCTCTACGACCGGCTTGAGGGTGCGCAGGTCCTTATCTTGTTTGGTTCCGAACAGCTTGGTAAATATTGACGTTCCCATAATGACTCTCTTCTACAGTATTTGGCATGCCTTCACACCACCTTGACAAGTATACTCAAAACAGGGGGTAGAGAAAAGCATAAGGTTCGCTAATTAGCAGGTCAAATACACCCACAGTGTATCAAAATGATACATATTAGCTATGCTGAGCCCCTTTGGCGTGGTATACTCGGTCCATGTTGGTCTGTTATACCGGAGGGGGGACCCTCGGACACATCTACCCGGCGCTTGCCGTACATGAAGCCCTTCTTGGCGAGAGCGGCTATGATGCCTTCTGGATAGGGCGCGAAAACCCCCTTGAAAGGAGGGCTGTACAGGAGGCGGGCATACCCTTTTACCCGATACAAAGCGGCAAGTTCAGGCGCTACCGCTCCCTTGCCAACTTCACCGACATCTTTCGCATCATAGGGGCATGCTTTCAGGCCTTCTCGCTCCTACGGAAGAAAAAACCTGACGTGCTCTTCTCCAAGGGGGGCTTTGTCTCGGTTCCTCCGGTCTTTGCGGCAAAACTGCTCGGCATCAGGATCATAACCCACGAAAGTGATGCGACGGCGGGCCTGGCCACCCGCCTGAACAGCCTCTGTGCCTCGGTTGTCTGCATCCCCTTTGAGGGGAGTGGGAAGAAGCTTCCTCCCAAAAAACTGGTGGTCACGGGAAACCCCATCCGTAAACAGCTCTTTTTGGATGCATCCATCACCCGTTTTTCCATCCCCGAAGACAGACCCTTGCTGCTGGTCCTTGGCGGCAGCCAGGGATCACAGCAGATAAACGCCCTGGTGAGGGAGAACCTGGACAGGCTCACCTCCCTCGCCTTTGTCATCCATCAGTGCGGGTCGGCCGACTTCCTGCCCCTTGAAAGGGAGCACTACCACCCGGTCCCCCTCCTGGGGGCGGAGCTTGGCACCC
This sequence comes from uncultured Sphaerochaeta sp., assembly GCA_964527665.1. GTDB lineage: Bacteria > Spirochaetota > Spirochaetia > Sphaerochaetales > Sphaerochaetaceae > Sphaerochaeta. The sequence goes on along the minus strand of CAZGOK010000007.1, from coordinate 16,376 downwards.
TCTACAGGAGAAGTACCCTGGTGGTCAGCCGCGGGGGGGCCGGCACCATCGCAGAGCTCTTGGCCTTCGGCTGTGCATCCCTGATAATCCCGCTTTCCAAGGAGGGCAGCCGGGGCGAGCAGGTTGCAAATGCCCACCTGTTGGTAGAGCAGGAGGCCGCTTGCGCCCTGTTTGGGGAGGTGGGGGGGCCTACCTTCCTCGCCAGAGTTGAGGACCTGTTGGAAAATCCGGAAAAAAGAGGTATCCTCAAGGCGAACGCTACAAAACTGGCCAGGAAGGGGAGCTCTGAAACAATAGCCTCCCTCATACGAAAAGGAGTATAGACATGGATTGGGGCATAACAATTGGTTCGGTGTATTTCAACTCAATAGACATCATCGTCTTCTCGCTGGCCATCATCGGCGGCATAGCCGGCACGATCACAGGCTTTGCGGATGCATTCGCCCACAGGTCGGGCTTCCTCGTGGGGTTCTTCCTCGCACTGATGTTCACCAAGGTCCTGGCCGAACTCTTGTTCGACTCCTTTGGACTGGCGATGTTCTTTTCAAGCCTCATCTCCTTTGTCCTGCTCTTCCTTGCGGGGTACATCCTGATGAGGGTGGTGGGCAACCTCCTGGAGACAGCATTGGATGTCACCGGCCTCAGGGCGGTGAACAGCCTGCTGGGCTTCTTCTGGGGCGTGCTGGAGGTGCTTGTCTTTGGTGCCTTCGTACTCTATATGCTTGAGCTGCAGACAGCCTTTGACCTCTCCTCCATCCTGGGCCAGAGCCAGTTCGTCCTGCGCCTGGTCAGGCCCCTGGTCCCCGAAACCGTCAATTGGTTTACCGTTACGGTGAATGGCGCCCATGTTTGATGACCTAGCGCTCAGCCAGAAGGATATTGCAAGCCAGCTCTCCTCGCAGATACAGGGGGGCACCTTCACGCAGGTGAACCTTTTCGGGGGAAGCCGGTATTCGCTGCGGATGACCACAGCCATCGAGACAGCCCGGGTTCTTTCCTGTTCTGAAGGCGGCCAAGCCTTGTGCCGCTGTCCCAGCTGCAGGAAGTTCGAAGCCCTGACGATGTCCAACCTGGTAGTCGTCAGCCATCGTGACCATACAAGCGTCATAGAGACCGCCTTGAACAGCTTTGTCCGCCTCAGAAACGACTTCTCCAGAAAGTTCCTCATCCGCTCGGTGCGCATCCTCTTGCTGCAGTACCACGCTTCCCTGCTGGGAAACACCCAGACTGCTACGCAGAGCACCAACTATGAGAGTGCCTCGGGAGTAAGTGACCTGTTGATGGAACTTTCCCAGAAGCAGGAGCTCACCGAGAAGGAGGCGAAAAGCATTGCCCAGGGATTGCGTTCAGCCCTGAAGCCGCTGTTGGCTGCCTCACGAAAGAACACCACCATATCGGTGAACCAGGTGCGATCGCTGGAAGAGTGGGTGAACCACACCAGCATGGGGGAGCAGAAGACCTTCATCATCCTCGAAGGCCTCGAGCAGACTGGAACCTCTGCGCGCAACAGCCTCTTGAAGCTGCTTGAGGAGCCGCCCAAGGATGTCTACTTCTTCCTCATCTCCGAATACCCCAACAGGATCATGCAGACCATCCTTTCGCGGGTGCGCAAGTACAGCTTCCCACCGCTGAAGAGGGAGGGGGTCAATGCCCTGCTCACGCCCTTCTTCCTTGGCCAGGAGAGCTTTGAAAGCCTGGAGTCCTTCTTCCTGCAAGGCGGGGGCCTCGACCTCAGGCGACACGCCGAGGTTGTCTCAACCCTGCTCGCCTCCCTTACCAACCGCACCTACCTCAAGGAGGAGCAGTTCAACGAATTGCTCGCCTTTGTTGATGAACAGGGCAGTTATGAGTATGTTCTGAAGGCAGTGCTCACCTCTTTGGGAGAACAGCTTGCAACAGGGGAGATCGATTGGCAACGGGCAAGCGCCCTGTCGGCCCTGATCTCAGAGAGCTACAGCACAGCCACCTTGTACAATCAGAACAAGCGCCTCATGTTTGAGGCACTCTATCTAGAGCTCATGGAGGTAACATGAAGAATTTTGTCCAACGGGCGATCAGGAAGATAGACCAGCTGGATACGAAGCAGATAGTGGACATCATGCAAAGCCAGTCGCGTGAGCTGGAGATGCTGGAGAATGTGCTCGATTCCATCGATGACGGGGTCATCCTCACCGATGCCAACCTTACGATCAACTACGCGAACTCCCACTGTCCGAACCTGATCCCCATGGTCAGGAGGCGTTCCTACGAGGGCTTTCCCCTCTCCAAGGTGATAGACGACAAGCATGTTCTGCGCTACATCGTGCTCTCTGTCTATGACAGGGCCCAGGACCTGGACAATGAGTTCACCTTCCAAAGGGGGAACAAGGTACAGACCATCGCAGTGACAGTCTACACCTACAAGATGGCCGAGGAGGGCCTGTCCAGCTATGTGCTGATGTTCAGCGATGTCACCGAGCACAATGCCAACGAGGCAAGGATGCGCCGTTCGGAGAACCTCGCATCCATGACCACCATGGCTGCCGGCGTCGCCCATGAGATAAAGAACCCCCTTGCAGCGATGGGCATCCATCTGCAGCTGCTGAAGAAGGCTTTTGTACGCAAGGAGAGCCTCACCTATGACGATGCCCAGCGCTATATCGATGTCCTTGAGGAGGAGATCAACCGCCTCAACGGCATTGTCGTCGATTTCCTCTTTGCCGTGCGCCCCCTTGATACCCGCCTGCGCCTGGGCTCCATCACAAAGACCCTCAACGATGTGGTAACCTTCGTCCAGCCTGAGCTTACTGAGAACAAGGTGAAGCTCACGTGCGACTTCTCCACCTCCCTTCCAAGGCTGGAGTTTGATGAGAACCTGCTCAAGCAGGTTCTGCTCAACCTCATCAAGAACGCGATGAATGCCATGGAGCAGGGCGGGCGCCTCACCTTGTTCGCCCGACCCGATGGCAACCAGGTGCTTATCAGCGTACAGGACACCGGCATCGGCATGGATGATGAGACGTTGCATAAGATATTTGAACCCTACTTCACCAACAAGGCGACCGGGACCGGCCTGGGCCTCACTGTTGTCTATAAGATCATGAAGGAACATAGGGGCGACATCACCGTGGAGAGCAAGCTGGGCGAAGGAACTGTCTTCACCCTCTCATTTCCCGTTCCCAAGAGTGAGCGCCTCAGCTTGAGTGAACCTGATAAGGAGCTTGTGCATGAAACGTAGCATCCTCATCGTCGATGATGAGAAGAATATCCGCAGTGGCCTTGCCATGGCCATGGAGCTTGAGGGCTATGAGAGCCTCACCGCCGAGGATGGGGCTGTAGCCTGGGCTCTGATGGGCAAGAAGGATGTGGACCTGGTCATCACCGACCTACGGATGCCCAACCTCAGCGGCGAACAACTGCTGCAGAAGATCAGCGCAGCCTACCCAAGGCTGCCGGTCATCATCCTTACCGGCCATGGCACCATCGAGACGGCTGTCGATGCCATGCGCAAGGGTGCCATAGACTTCTTTACCAAGCCGGTGGAGCTGGACCGCCTCTCCTTGGTGGTCAAGAAGGCGCTCTCCACCACCGACCTCTATGCCGAGCATGAGAAGCTGAAGGCTGAGGTCGCCACCCTGAAGGCGCGCAACCGCTATGACCGCATCGTTGGCAAGAGCCAGAAGATGGTCGCCCTCATGGAGACTGTCGCCCAGGTCGCCCCCACCCGTGCATCGGTTCTCATAACCGGTGACAGCGGGGTGGGCAAGGAGCTTGTAGCCGATGCCATCCATGAGCTGGGCAACCGCTCCAAGGGCCCTTTCATCAAGGTGCACTGTGCAGCTCTGTCCGAGTCCTTGCTGGAAAGCGAGCTCTTCGGTCATGAGAAGGGCTCCTTTACCGGGGCCATCAGCCAGAAGAAGGGTCGCTTTGAGCTTGCTGACGGGGGGACGATCTTCCTCGATGAGATCGGGGAGATCGACGCATCCACACAGGTGAAGCTCCTGCGGGTCCTGCAGGAGCGCTCCTTTGAGCGGGTAGGGGGGGAGAAGTCCATCACCGTCGATGTGCGCATCGTCTGTGCAACCAACCGCGACCTGCTCAAGGAGATAGAGAAGGGCAACTTCCGTGAGGACCTCTACTACAGGCTCAATGTGGTCCATCTTGATGTGCCGCCCTTGCGTGAGCGCAAGGACGACATCCCCTTGCTGATGACCTCCTTCCTCTCCCAGTTCAACCTGGAGAACGGCAAAAGCCTGGAAGGGTTTTCCAATGAGGCCAAGAGGGCTCTGCTCTCCTATGACTGGCCAGGCAATATCCGTGAACTGCGCAACTCCATCGAGAGTGCTGTTGTGCTTTCACGCTCTTCTGTCATAGAGGCAGAGGACCTTCCTCCATCGGTGAGGCTCACCGACAAGTCGGCACAGCTCTCCTTGGAGGTGGGCATCACCCTCGCTGAGGCTGAAAAGCAGCTGATACTCTCCACCCTTGTGATGAACGGGGGGAACAAGACGCGCTCTGCTGAGACGCTGGGCATCGGGCGCAAGACACTTCATAGGAAACTACAGGAATACCACATTGACCAAGAATGACATCTACCAGATTTTTGACAAGGGGGGAAGCCTTGAGAAGCGCTTCTCCACCTACGAGTACCGCGAGGGGCAGCTGCTCATGGCGGACATGGTGCGCGAGGCCTACGATACGAACGCGATAGCCGCCATCGAGGCAGGCACGGGTATCGGCAAGTCCTTTGCCTATTTGGTGCCGGCCCTCTACCACGCCATGCAGGAGCCCGATGAAAGGACTGTCATCGCAACGTCCACCATCAATTTGCAGAAGCAGCTCTACGAGAAGGACATCCCGATGCTCTTCAAAATCCTCAACCTCTCGTGCAAGACAGCCTTGGCTGTGGGTAGGGGCAACTACCTTTGTCTCGATCGGTTCATCGCTGTGCGCAATGATGCCTCGCTTCTTGCCCAGGACCCCCAGAGTGAACTCTATCAGCTCAATGAGTGGGCGATGACCACAGATACCGGGCTGCGCAGCGATTATCCAGGCCGCCTTGGTGAGATATGGGGGGAGGTCCTGTGCGATGGAGACCTGTGCAACACCCATAAGTGTGAGTATTTCAAGGAGTGTTTCTTTTTCAAGGCGAAGCAGAAGATAAAGGAAGCTCGCATCATCGTCAGCAACCACCATCTGCTGTTTACCGATGCACGAAGCCGCCATGAGAGCGACATCGGCTTTGATGAGGAGGCTGTCCTTCCTGCCTATAACCGCCTCATCATCGACGAAGCGCACAACATCGAGAGCAACGCCTCCAGCTTCTTCACCTCCGAATACACCTCCAAGGAGATGCTGCGCCAGATCTCCTGGATACAGCGCTCGGGCAGGTTCGCTTCAAAGTCCCTGTTGGACCATTTGGGCGAGTTCTCCCCCGAGCCCGAGCTGTTTGACCGCATACGCGACGATATCCATCTGCTCAGCGGGGAGGTGGGTACCTTGGACCAGTACCTGCTGGCTGTGTTTCAGAAGAACAACTTCCAGCCGGTCCTGATCAAGGTCGAGCAACAGCATCGCCTTGCAGAGTTTGTCGCCCAGGCAACAAAGGTAGCCCAGGCAAGCGGACGCCTTGCAGCCAAGATAGGCTACTTCATCGAGCGCCAGAAGGCGCCCGAGGAGTATGCCTCCAAGGTGAATGAACTGATGGTACGGGGGACGAGGATTGCACAGATGAGCGAGGTGCTCTCGCAGTTCTGCAACTTCCCCCTCTGGGGGGATGAGGTGCACTGGTTCAATGCCGAGTCCTATAGGAACATCAGGTCGGTGGAGGTCTGCATCACCCCCTTGTCGATAGCCCCCATCCTGGTGGATGCCCTGTTCAAGAAGCTTGCCACGGTGGTCTGCACCTCGGCGACGCTTGACCTCAATGATGACTTTGGCTTCTGGGGAAGCCGGGTTGGACTGCCCTACGATGAGGAGCGCCCCTATAGGAAATCAGCCTTCTCATCGCCCTTTGACTATCAGAACCGCCTGATGCTGCTTACCCCAAGCGATGCCCCCCAGCTTACCAAGGATAATGAGGAAGCGTATGTATCGTACATGTGTGAGACGGTGTTCTCAGCGGTATTGTCAGCAGGAGGGGGGGCCCTGGTCCTGTTCACCTCCTACGCGATGCTGCAAAAGGTAAGCGAAAGGCTCAGACCCCGTTTTGAGCAGGAAGGGCTGGACCTCCTCTGCCAGCGTGATATGGACCGCTACTCCCTGCTCAACCGCTTCATAGCGGATAGGGACAGCACCCTGTTTGCCACCTCCTCCTTCTGGGAAGGGGTGGATGCCCCTGGTGATACGCTACGGATGGTCATCATCGTCAAGCTTCCTTTCAGCGTTCCCACCGACCCTGTCTTCAAGGCAAGGTGTGATGACCTGGACAACAATGGCAGCAGCGGCTTCTACCACCTGGCCCTCAAGGAGGCCACCATGAAGCTGAAGCAGGGCTTCGGACGTCTGATGCGCAATACAGGGGACAGGGGCGTGGTCCTTATCCTGGACAGCCGTGTAGTCACGAAGAACTACGGGGTGTTCATGATGCGCTCCCTTCCTGAGAGCTTCCATCCTGAGACGGAGAGCTCAACGCTCTGTGACAAGATTGAGAATTTCCTATATGCAGATTGAGAATTTATAAACGGGTGACACAACTAATACAACTTCATATCTACGTTAGGAAGGGATTTTATACACGAATTTGAGAAGGTTGTATGCATATAGATTAAAAATTAAGACATGTATTGAAATGAAATACACTGTGATATTGTAAAGAGAGAAAATAAAAGATATTTTTGAAAACAGATACTGTACCACTTTACTTTATCTAGAAATTTCTATTACTATGACATATCTATTTGATAGAATCTTTTGGAGGTCCCTCTTGCACACCCGATCCGTACCCCTTCTCATTTTCATGGCAATGCTCAGCGTTCTCCTCTTTGTAGGTTGTGGCGATAGCCCAAGTAACACTACAGCTCCCAAGCCGATAGATGCACTTGATGTTCCTGATGACTTCAGTTTTCGAACAACTGAGCAGATTACCGTAACCCATGACTTCGGCACCAAGTTCTCCAATATACCCATAGCAATCTACGGATCGGCATATGATTCTCCCTCCATAGATCAAACAATCCCTGATTTCATAGTCGGGTCCGGGACGACTGATGGCGATGGCAAACTGTTGACCCAGGTCTCAGTCCCATTCAGTTGCTCCTACCTTGTGCTGAAACCAAACTACATTGGGCTGCCTGAGGAGATTCGGATAGCGAGAAGTGATGAACGTTCTATTACCAGGTCATTCATTGCAAGAAGGGGCTCTGATCCTGAATATACCTTCGACAGCACTGATTTTCCCAAAGAATCATCCGGAGACCCAATACAGCCGATCGATGGTTCGTGGTGGTTTGTCAATGATGACTATTCTGATGAGGGAATTCCTGACTCCCTCTTTTCGATAGATCTCGAAAAGGATTTCCTCAAGGATGTGAACAACTCCCTATTCAAAAGGAATAAGGATGAGGAAAGCTTATCTGCTGAACTCAAGGCCGGTCTTCTGGTAGGGACCTTGGACATGTCTGCTGATAATGATGTTTGGATGACCTTTGTCGATGAGAAGGCTGGATTTAACAATACCCTTGGGTACTACATCTATGAGACAGACAAAAAACCCCCTTCAATCGGTGTTGATGATATCACCCTTGTCTTTCCCAATGCCTCCTATGGAAAGAGAAAAGACGAATATCTAAACAGTGGGGACACCGTATACATTGGAAACATAGCAAAAGGTAACTCCCTTGGCTTTGTCCTGATCGCCAACGGTTGGTTCCCGGGAGGCAAAGACAAGCCCGGTCAGGTCAGGGATAAAGGGTACCAAGGTATCTACTATTCTGAAGCCGAGCTAAATCCTGAAGGAGAGGCACATGCCTCCATCATCCAGTATGGGGGTGCGTATGGGGATAAGGTGTTCCTTGTAGGGATGGAAGACGACAAGCATTACAAAAATGATTATAATTTCAATGACGTGGTGTTTGCCATCGTAGTAGGGAACAAAGATGCGGTTGCGCCTATAGGTTCCCATCCCAGCTCAACTGATTTTGACAACGATGGTGATGGAGTGATTGATTCCCTCGACGCATATCCGGATGATGCTGCTCGTACAACAAAAGAGATACTCACCGGAACGCTCGCCTATGAGGATCTGTGGCCAAAGCTCGGGGACTATGACTTCAACGACCTGGTTGTAGAGTATGAGTATGCCATTGACGGAAACAAGGACAACAAGATTGTCAGCATGGAAATGAAGTATACCATCCTGGCCAGTGGTGCTTCGTTACCTAATGGCCTTGCGTTGGCTCTTCCTTTGAAAAAAGATGTTGATTTTACGGTCAGCCACTTATCCTACTCCAAGACTAATGAAAAGACTATTCCTGTTGTCACGGAGATTTCAGACGGGGGCAGCTCACAGATCTTGATTTTCGAAAGACAGGATAATTTGAAGCTCATGGGTGTGAGGCCATTCAATACAGGAACCAATTCAGTTCTTGACCCCCAATCAGTTACCTTTACCCTGACTTTCACCCCTGCAATTGAAAGAAACGTCTTGGGTGCAGTTCCCTATGATGTGTACATGCTCGTAGATAATGCAAAAAAAGCTGATAAGCCGGCCATACTTGTGAAGGAGGTGCATCTCATCGGCTTTGCACCGACTACCTTGGCCCATCAGGACTTCCTTGATGAATCAGATGGTTTGAAGAATAAGGACCACTACAAGTCAGAGCGCAATCTCCCCTGGGCAATACACATCCCCGGACCTTGGACTTATCCCTTGGAACAAAAATCCATCGTAGAGGGATACAAGCACTTTGGGGCCTGGGCAGAGTCCGGTGGCGAGAAGTACAAGGATTGGTACCTTGTTGATACCTCAGCATATAGGAACAGTGGCAGCCTCTACTTTAACGACTGAGCGCCATAGGGTTTCTTCAAGCAGGTTTCTTCCGATATGGGAGAGACCTGCTGCTGTATGGTACCCATGCAATGGTAACGGTGGATACACTCAATCCTTCACTACGCTTAATTTCATGTACGTTGCCCTTCCCTCAACCTCTCTTTATTTAGTGCTTGCTCTTCTGCTCACCTGAGCCAAGAAGAAAAGGGTTTCCTATGGGAAACCTCAGAAGAGGGGAGGCCTCTTCTTTGTTTTGGACATAAAGAAAACCCAGGCTCTGCAACTGCAGTTCCTGGGTTTTGGTTTCTTCTGACCTGTTGGTACTGGACCAGGGTCAAAGGTGCGAGGATAGTGCTACTCGATGATAGCCAGGATGTCCTTCATGCTGAGGATCAGGTACTCCTCTCCATCAGCCTTGACTGATGTTCCGGCATACTTGTCGTGCATGACCTTGTCGCCGACCTTTACAGTCATCTTCACCTTGTCGGTTCCTTCACCCACTGCAAGAACGCTCCCGATCTGGGTCTTTTCCTGTGCAGTCTGGGGAATGTAGATTCCGCTGGCGGTCTTCTCTTGGACCTCTTCGATTTTCACTAATACCCTGTCTGCCAATGGCTTGATTTTCATGTGTATCTTCCTCCAAACAATGATTGCGGTATGTTGCGCGAAGCATTGCCTTCGCCTGTGATAATATAGTGAATAACAACCCAAGTGGCAAGGACCTTTGTACGATTAGCATTTTCATGGAATAATTTGCCTTTTGCTCCTATTGTGAGTATGGTTTCCGGGCCAGCTGTGCAAAGAATGCGCAGTGTGCAATATTCTGTTTTGGGCACTTGCCGATACACATAACCATGACTATATTTAAACCGGATGAACGAGGCATCCTACTATGGATAGTGCAACAGATAACAAGAACGAGCTGATGAAGCCAACCGCTCCCAAATTTCTACCTGAGAACCCTACAATGGAAGAGCTCTGGCAGTACTTCTATGAGATGGCATACCTGTTTGCAAAATCAAAGAATCTCGTCAGTTCCCTGGGCTGCTACACCGATGCATTTCTCATCAGGGGCAAAGCTGCACACACATCCGATAAGGACTGGTTGGATTTCTTCAGGCGTCAGTTCGCCATCTACCTGATGGGCAAGGAGAGGATTTTCTGCACCTTGTGTGAAGGTGATATGATCCATGATTTCCTCAAGGAAGAGTATGAGGGTATCAGAGAAGCCCTTGAAGCAAGCGAGTTGCCTTTCCATACGGACAACCTTGCCTCCTGGTTTGCTTCCCTTGAGTTTGATTTCCCCTGGTGCATGGATGAAGATGAGTCGGATTGCGCCTTTGGTTGAGGGATAGTGAACGAGTTGTGTCATATTGGCTCAATATTCTTGTATATTTTTTCCTGTGGGTCGTTTTGATACTAAAAGAGGCTTTTTCTCTATAGTACAAGGGTAGAAATGAGTTATTTGGGGATTAGTCTTTTCTTGAAATATTTTAAATCTTTCTAATATAACACAATACATATCTTTTTAATCTAGTTGGCACGCTATGTGCAGTTACCTATGCATAACCCATGGAGGCAACTGCACATGAAAACAAATAAGACTATGTTGAATAATAAAAGAGATATCTATGACGATGCTAACATCCTTACCATGTACTTGAAGGATATTAATAGAATCCCCTTACTTACCAAGGAAGAGGAGTTCAGCCTAGCAAAACGTGTTGTGGAAGGCGATGAGTTTGCCCGCAAGAGGATGATCGAATCCAACCTGCGTTTTGTGGTGAACGTTGCCAAGAAATACCAGAACCAGGGCTTGCCCCTTATCGACCTTATCAACGAAGGGAACATCGGCCTTATGACCGCCCTGGAGAAGTTTGACCCGGACAAGGGATACCACTTCATCAGCTATGCTGTGTGGTGGATCAGGCAGTCGGTGATGAAGGCCATCAATGAGAAGAGCAGGGCAGTGCGCTTGCCTCTTAACAGGACCAACGAGCTCTTGCAGATTCAGAAGGCACAACGCTCACTGATGAGTGACAACAGCACCGAGGATCCCACTGCAGAGGACATAGGGGCCCTTACAGGCTTCGATGCTGAGCATGTGAACAACCTGTTGAGCATCAGCCGCGAGCTGGTCAGCCTTGATGCCCCTGTCTTCAACGACACCGGCAGCAGCAGCATCGGAGACTTCATCGAGGATGACTCACGTTCTCCAGAGGACTCCCTTATGGAAGTTGCCCTGAAGGAGGACATAAGTACCCTGCTGTCCACCCTCAGTGACAAGGAGAGGGAGATCATCGAACTCAGGTTCGGCCTCGAAGGAAAGATTCCCATGTCCCTCAAGGAAATTGGCGAGATCTACAACCTTACCAAGGAAAGAATCCGCCAGATCGAGAAGAAGGCACTTGAGCGATTGAGAGCTCCCCAGAAGAGCCAGATGCTTGAAAGTTACATTGCATAGCCAACACCCCCTAGTGGTGTGATTAAGATATATGAGAAGAGGCCGGTCAGCGAAAGTTGTCCGGCCTTCCTTATATTGCCCTCAAAGGCTATCTACTTTCGCTTTATTCATGCTCTTTCTGGTGCGTTCACCTAGCATCACTGGTTACAACCAACCAAATCCTAAATAGACAGAATCCCTATTGCCTTCCACTAAAAAAAACTATTCAGTCAAGGCAAGTATCCTTGCCCACCAAATCCTCTATTGGGATGCCGAACATGGCGAAGATAGCCCTCTGAGCCTTGGTAGGTACCGAATAGAGATCCTCATTGATGCCCGCTCCATGAAATTTTGCATAGGAGGCTACCTTGTTAAGGATCATGGTGTGGTTCCAAGGCCCTCTCACCTGTGCTGGAATTGTTGCTATGAAACGCTTCATCTCGTTGGTCACAACCAAGGCCAGAAAGTGTAGGAAGAGCCTTCCCTCCAACCTATGGACCCCTAGGAGGCTGCAATCCATAGGATTCTTCAGATCGTTGAAATGAAGCTCAGCTTCGCCGTGCTTGTGAAGATGGGAGAGCGCCCTGGATGCATCCTTCTCACCGGTGGAGATGATCACGCGATGACCACTGCACCCATTGATATGGGCCGAGAGGGCATCATCCTTGAGGATGAAGCCACTCTCCTCTGTGGATTCAAGAAACTGGTTGTATAACCCCTCACGGCTTGTGAGAGGTCTCCCATGCTCTAGATCAACCTGGCATTGTTTCAGGGTTCTCATCAGGTGCTCTATCTCGCGCTCCTTTCTGAGTGCATCATAATAGAGATGGACCCATACCTTTCCATATGGGATAGTCAGGGCGTAGATGATGGAAGCTTTGTCCTCAGGTGTGATCAGGTTGGCAGGGCGCTGCAGTTCCCCCTTGTGGGCCTCTATGAAAGATTTTTGCCCTGTGGTGTGGGAAGGCTCTTCTATGGTGTAGGTATGGTTTGTATCGGTAAGGGCCTGCAAGGCCACTTCGCTATAGTCCCTGCTGTCCAAAAGGAGATGGGTATCCTTGACCTGTAGCCTCTCAAGTTTTTCTTGGAGAGATTCCAGGACAACCTGGTCGGTTAAGCTCGCCGGCAGTTCTGCACACCAAAGCGGTGTGTTTGTTTCGTAGGTGCACAGCAGGGCGATGTGGGTCTGCTCCTGGCCCTGGTATAGGTAAGGATTATCCTTCGCATAAGAAGAAATACTGGAGATATTGGACAGAAGGTCCTTATTGTTCTCCTTCTTCATTGTATCGTTGGCTTTCTTTGCTATCCACTCCTTGTAGAAGGTATCTTGCACCCCCTTGTCCAAAGAGGTGAGTAGGTCCATGATCTGCTCTACATTGAGGGACAAACCGCTGAGGTGCCGCTTAGCTATCCACTCTTCGGCATAGCAGAGGGGTTTGCCTTCACAGACGATATATTTCACCAGGAGCATGATCAATTCAGTCTTTTGCTTGCCAATCGTCTTGGATAGAGTCTGTTCCAAGCCAGCATCAGCAATGATTTTGTCCAAGATAAGGTTCTCCCCCATGAGTGTGGAGGATAGGCCCTTCATTTGCACCTGCTGTCCTCTCTTTTCTTCGAGTCTGTTCAGGTAGTAGTCGTTGTAGACAGCTTTTCCTGTATCATCAAGCTTGCCGATGCCCTTGCGCTTGTGGCGACCCTGCTTGAGGAGAGGATCCCAGTAAGTGGTGTCCTCATAGAGGTAGGTTGTCTTGGCTTTCTTGTTATATACTTGGATAATCTTAGGTTTCTGCTCTGATTCATGCATGGGTACATAGTCACTGTGCATGGAGTAAAAGTCAACCTAACTCTTTTACACGCTCCCTCATCACCGAACTCCTTCCAACTCTCCAGTATCACGCATTCTGCTCTCCAAACTGATACCTGTTGGATAGGCCACACTACTTTAGATAAGTACTGATATTTACTGATAGATTCGCTCGATTGGATGAAGAATATGAGAAGAGAAACAAGGGGATGCAGGGCAGGGTGTGACAAAGCAAAGTTTATCAGTGATGGGCGTCAAAGAGGATTGAATACAAGCAAGAACAAAGACTACAAGCCACCGATAGGGAGTATCGATGGCTTGTTGGTCAGATCGTGTTTTTTGTTGGGGGCTACAGGCGCGTTGAACTGCCGATATATCCCATATTGTAGGAGATGTTGGCTGTGCACTTCATCACCTGTGGCGCCATAATCTCAGGATTCATCTCAGGATGTTGGGCAAGTATCCAGGAGGTGCTTACTGCAGCTATCACCTGGCCACGATAATCATAGACAGGGGCAGCCACACAGTTGATGGCAGGCTCGGCTTCCTGGTCATCCAAGGACCAGCCTCTTCGCCTGCACTCACGAATATCCTGGAGGAGACTCTCTATGTTGGTGATGGTATTGGGACCTTTCTTCTCATAGGTCTCGTTTTTCAACAGAAGTCTGATTTCATCATCGCTGAGCCCCATAAGCAGGGATTTGCCCAAGGATGTGCAGTACAGCGGCTTGGACTGGCCGATGATCGCATACTTGCGCAGGCTGTTGATCTGCTCCTTGTTGTCGATATAGACCATCTTGTCCTCCTGCCTGATGGCAAGGAAGACCACGTTGCCTGTATTGATCGATAACTCCTCCATAAAGGGGGAGCTCTCTGTCTTCAGCTCAAGGCCGTTGAGATAGTGGCTGCACAGGGCTATGAAGCCCGGTCCGAGGCGGTATCTGTTGTTATCGATGTTCTTGCGGACAAACTCTCTTTGTACCAGCACGCCCAGTAGGCGGTGTGCAGTACTTTTGGGAAGGTCAAGCTTCTCTGTTATCTGTGCAAGTGTTGCTCCGTTCTGTTCGGCTGCAAGGAATTCTAAAATATCAAAGGTCCGATCGACGGACTGAACTTTCAAGACTGATGACACCCTGTGGCCTCCTACTTTTAATATATTCTATTTGAAAGGTCTTGACAACTCCTAAATGAGCCGTATAATGAAATAGTGTTCCATGATACGGGATTTATGTATGATATATGACTAAATAAGCATACAAATACCGTAAAACAACATGGATTTGATATAGCGTTCCATTATGTGGAACAAATTCAGGAGGAATCGATGAAAAAACTGGTATTGTTAGCACTCTGTGTGCTGCTGCTCACCCCCTTTTTGTTCTCAGCTGGTCAGGCTGAAGCAAAAGCCGACAAAGTGTATACCCTGAAAGTAGGGCATGCCTCGACAACTGCTGCAACAAGGCATAAGGCTTTGTTGACCTTTAAAGAGTATGTTGAAAAGGAATCTGCCGGCAGACTTAAAATTGAAATCTACCCTGCAGCAACCCTTGGCAATGAAAACGACATGATTGAGGCCATGAAGCTTGGCACCCTTGAGATGTTTGTCGGTGGCGTATTCGCTTCCCAGACTCCCATGTTGGAAATCTATCTCATGCCTTTCTTCTTCCCCACCCAGGCAGACCTTATGAAGGTCTCCCGCAGTGAACTTGGTGCAAGAGTCATGAAATCTGCTGAGCAGTACGGCATCAAGATGCTCGCAGTCGGTGATGGTGGATCGCGCCAGATCACCAATAACGCAAGACCCGTCAGGACCCCTGCCGATATGAAGGGCCTGAAGCTCAGGACCCCTCCTATCGAATCGATCATCAAGAGCATGGAAGCCTTGGGTGCAAACCCTGTATCCATTCCCTATGGTGATACCTACATGGCTCTGAAGACCAACGTAGCTGATGGCCAGGAGAACCCTCTTGCCAATATCGGCGACATGAAGTTCTTTGAAGTACAGAAGTACATGACCATGATCGACTACCAGTTCCATCCCGAGCCCATCGACATTGGTTTGGACATCTGGAACAAGCTTCCTGCCGACCTGCAGAAGATTGTACAGGATGGCGCATGGATCTTCACCGAAGAGCAGAACAGGCATAGAAGAGAGCTGAATGACTACTACTACGACATGATCGTAAAGGGTGGCATGCAGGTCTACAAACCTACAACTGCTGAAGTTGATCTGTTCAAGAAGGCTTGTGAGCCCGTATATGACTATTTCGTAAAGAAGGGTGTCTTCTCCCAGGCTGACCTGGATGAGATGCGAGCAATTGTAAGCAAGTAACTGTATGGATGGCCCGCCCTTTCATAGAGGCGGGCCTCTATCTGAACTAAGTAAAAGAGTGGTTTAATACGCATGAAAAAGAGTGGTTCGTATGAATAAATGTATATTGGGTATCGACAAGTTCCTATCGATCTTAGGCAAGGCTCTTGTCGCAATTCTTGCAAGTGGAGTCATCGCATCAGTTATCCTGCGATATGTGTTCTCCATCGCATTCGTCTCTTCAGAAGAGTTGTTGACTATGGTCTTTGTGGCAACGACCTTCTTTGGCGCTGCCTTGGGCCTGCGTGAAGGTGAGCACATTGCTGTGAATAACTTTACTGCCATGATGCCTGACAAGCTCAAGAAACTATGCAGCATACTAACAGAAGTTTTTATCATCATAGTATCAGGGGTCATGATCTACTACAGCATACGCATGATCCAGAAAGTAGGTGCTGTCGTCTCTCCTGCAACCGGGATTGCACGGGGGTATTACTACAGTCTCATGCCCATATCATTTGTGATCACCATCTTCTATGCGGTTGTGAATATCCTAAAACTCTACATGCATATTGATGAGCCGATAAAAGGATATAAGGAAGATTTTGAACTTGGCATGGAAGTCATGGAAGGGGATGCGTAATGGAACTATCGATGATGTTTTTCGGTCTTATAGTTTTGCTTGTCATTGGAGTTCCCATCGGGTATGCCATCGGCAGCTCCGGGCTCCTGTACATGTTGATGACCAACCCTGGTTTTTTGATGACATTCCCCCAACGCGTCTGGTCGGGTACTGAGAGTTTCATCATTATCGCAATGCCCCTGTTTATGCTGACCGGGGAACTGA
>CAZGOK010000006.1:0-23477 GCA_964527665.1 uncultured Sphaerochaeta sp. | reverse complement strand
CCCATGGAAAGGACCAATGGTTTTCTCTCCACTGCAAGCAAGAACTTCACCCTGGTGCAATCCTTTGTCACCAACTGGAGCCAACAGACTGCCATGGAGCAGATGGAGAACTTCCTCAACACCAAGAGCAAGGCTGAGATCGAGTCCATCAAGGCCATCTGGACCCATGATGATGAGATCGTCTTCGGTATCGTCGAAGCTCTGAAAAACTACAACGGCAGTGCCAAGATCAACATCCGCCTGATCAACGGCGTTTCCGCCGGCGAAGGCTTCATGAAGTTGTTTGATAATTCCGGTCTTGCCGGTGTTGATTTCATGACCTATACCTTCTCTCCCTCCATGGTGCGCGATGCAGTGGATTTGGGTTGGAAGGCAATGCAGGGTGAAGAGCTTGAGAAGAGCTACAAGGTTCCCACTGCAATGATTGACAAGACCAACTACAAGCCGTACATGGAAGGGGATCTCTATAAGACCCGTTACAGCCTGTAGTCAGAACGTTTGTGTAGTGTATAGTTGCCCTTAGGGGGTGGGGTAACCCTGCCCCCCCTGGGCAACTTGTGTACCTAGGAAGGGAGTGTATATCGCATGATTCTGGAAATGAAGAACATAGTGAAGACCTTTGGTCCTGTCCAGGCGTTGAAAGATGTCTCCTTCACTGCCGGTAAGGGAGAGATACACGGCCTATTGGGCGAGAATGGCGCAGGCAAGACCACCCTGATGAATGTGCTTGCCGGCTCATTCGCCCCCGACAGCGGCTCCATCGTCATCGACGGCTTCCCTGTGGAGGGGATGACCCCCAGGAAAGCCGCCAGCCTGAAGATCAGGTTCATCCACCAGGAACTGAACCTCTGCAATGACCTGTGTGTCTATCAGAATATGTTCCTCGGCGAGGAGTACTCCGCCCAGAGGTGGAAGATAGACAAGAAGCGGGAGATCGAGCATGCCCAAAAGGTGCTGGACTCGATGAACTCGGGCATCCTGGCCACAACGGTGGTCGGGGAGCTGGACACCTCCCAGAAGCAGATGGTGGAGATCGCGCGGGCTTTGTTGTTCTCGTCCGAGCTTATCATCATGGACGAGCCTACCACCGCCCTGAACAACCAGGAGATCATGAAGCTCTTCACCATCATGGAGAAGCTGAAGCACCAAGGGGTCACCTTCATCTACATCTCCCACAAGATGCCTGAGATATTCCACATCTGTGACAAGTATACTGTCCTTCGTGATGGGCTCTTTATCCAAAGTGGGGACATCAAGGATATCGACGACCATAAGGCCACCGAGCTCTTGGTAGGCAAACGCTTTGTCCAGGCCCATATCAAGGATGGGATACAGGCAGTCATCACCGACGAAGTAGTCCTCAAGGCCTCAGCCTTGCAGGGAAAGAGCTTCAGGGATATCTCCTTTTCCCTGCACCCCGGTGAGATAGTGGTCTTTACCGGGTTGCAGGGATCTGGCACAGATGAGCTGGCAACCTCCTTGTTCGGGGCAACCCCTCTCCGCCAGGGGAGCATCGAGACCAAGGACGGTCCCTTGAACCTGAAGGACATCCGCTCTGTCATGCGCAGCGGAATTGCCATGATCCCGAGAAACCGCAAGGAGAGGGGCATCCTGCCCGATCTGAATATCCGGGCCAACAACTCCCTTGCATTTCTGGTTGCCAAGCATAGAAGTTTCCTGGTCGACCAGAAGAGAGAGCATGCACGCTTTGAAAAGAGTCGCAAGAGGATGAACATCCGAGTCAGCAGCGACCGCGACCCGATAACCTCCCTGTCAGGGGGGAACCAGCAAAAGGTCATTCTCAGCCGCTGGCTTGAGATCGACGCGGATGTCTACATTATGGACAACCCCACCCAAGGCATCGATGTCGGGGCAAAGTTCGCCATCTACAAGCTGGTGGTCGAGCTTGCAGCAGAGGGCAAGGCGGTGCTGGTCTTTACCAGCGAGTATCCGGAGATACAACAGATTGCTGACCGCTGCATAGTACTGTACAAGGGAGAGGTCGCCGCACACCTCTCCAGAGCCGAGATATCTGAAGTTGCGATCATGGAATATTCGACGGGAACACACAGGGGGAGTCTACAATGAAGGGTCTTGCAATGAAAAACATAGACTGGAAAGAGCGGTGGAGGAACATCACCACCAACTATAGCCATTGGCTGAGCTTCATCCTCCTGATGGTGGTCGCCATACTGGTCAGTCCTGCGTTCCTTTCCTGGAACAACCTCACCAACCTGTTTGTACAGGGCGCTGTCGTGGGCATCTGTGCTATGGGCATGAGCCTGATCATCTCAGCTGGGATGATAGACCTCTCAGTCGGTTCCTCTGTAGCCCTGTTGAGCGGCCTTGGGGTGATGGTGCTCAACGCAACCCACAGCCTGGCCCTTACGGTGCTGTTCTGTATGGGTGGGGGCCTGATCGTCGGTCTGGTCAACGGCCTGCTGGTCACCAAGGGCAGGATAGCCCCGTTCATCGTCACCTTGGCCACCATGAGTGCGTGGAGGTCGGTGATCAACCAGCTCGGCCAAGGCGGACCCTTTACCGTCAATGAGGCGATGTACGCCTCCTTCAGGAACATTGCCGCAGGCAGGCTGTTCGGTATTCCTCATCTGATGATCTTCCTCATTGTCATCTCCTTCATCACCGCCATGCTGATGTCCAAGACAAAGTTCGGCACCTATGTCTATGCGGTTGGATCGAACCAGCAGGCTGCCAGGCTTTCAGGCATAAACGTCAATAGGGTAAAGACCCTCATATTTGTCTATGCAGGGGCCCTCTATGGTTTGGCGGCGTTCCTGCTCGCAAGCAGGCTCACCTCCATACAGGCAGCGAGTGCAGGCTCAGGCTATGAGATGGATGCCATCGCAGCGGTGGCCATCGGGGGGACCTCGATGGATGGGGGCAGGGGCAAGATACTGGGAACCTTCCTCGGTGTGTTGATGCTGCGCATCATCAATACCGTCCTGATCATGGCCAACGTCCCTCCGTTCCTCAACGGTTTGGTGACAGGGGTCATCATCATTGTTGCGGTCCTCGCCCAAAGCACGAAGAAGGGGAGATAGGGATGGGCATACAGATAGGGATAGTGGGCGCTGGGGGCATGGCCTCCTACCACTGCAAGGGGTTTTTCCAATCTGGGGCAGAAGTGCTCTGTGTAGCTGATTCCAACCAGGAGAAGGCAGCCTCCTTTGCCAAGGAACATGGCATCGCTCATACCGCCGCCTCTCTTGCTGAGATGCTCAAGCGGTTTCCCACCCTTGAAGCTGTCTCCATCGTGACACCCAACAAGTTTCACGCTCCTTTGGCCATTGAAGCTTTGGAGGCAGGCAAGCATGTCTACTGTGAGAAGCCACCAGCCAGAAATGCCCTTGAGATGCAGGTGATGTATGATGCTGCTTTGCTATCAGGGAAGACGCTGATGTTCGGTTTCAACAACCGGGCGCGTCCTGAGGCGCAGGCAATGACAACATATATACGCAACAAGGTGGTGGGCAAGATCAACTCTGCCCAGGCTACCTGGATCAGAAGGGCCGGCATCCCCGGGTTTGGGGGCTGGTTCACCGATAAGGAGCTCTCCGGCGGCGGGCCTGTGATAGACCTCCTGCACATGATGGACCTGGCACTGCACTTCATGGGGTATCCCAAGCCGAAGTGTGTGCTTGCATCCACCTTTGATGACTTTATGGGCAATCCTGACTTCAAGGGGCCTTGGGGCATCGCCGATGGAACAGCTCTGATGAACGTGGAGAGCTCTGCCCATGCGATGGTCACCTTTGAGGATGGGCAGGCCCTCATGGTGCGCGCCTCATGGGCTGAGATGATCGAACGCGAGGAGGTCTCGGTTGTCTTTCAGGGCAGCAGGGCAGGGGGGAGGGTACGCCGTCTCTTCGGCCGTGACGGATATGATGAGAGCAGTGAGGACACCTGCTCCCTCTTTACCGAGGAGTTCGGCCACCAGGTCAATCGTGAGATCCTCACGAGCAAGGATGAGAGTATGGGCAGGATCACCAATGCCTCATATTTTATAGATACTCTTTTGGGGGACAGAGAACCTCTGAACACCCCTTTGGAGGCGCTGACCTTGATGAGGATCACTGATGCCATCTATGAGTCTGCAAGGACCAACACCGCGGTCCTGTTGTAAGGGAGTAAAGCATGGGTAGATTAGTTACACTGGCCTCTGGGCAGTTTGGAGACCTTGGATTGGAGGAGCTGTGCATCCTGGCAAAGGATATGGGCTACGAAGGGCTTGAATTGGCGACACACGCACATTTTGATGTCGGCAGGGCTTTGGCTGACGAGACCTATATCCCCTGGGTGTGGGATACGCTCAACAAGCATGGCCTCACTTGTGTTGCCATCAGTGCGCACCTCACCGGCCAGTGTGTCGGAGACACCTGGGATGAACGGTTGGATAACTTTGCCCCTGGGCAGCTTGCCGGAAAGCCGGAGGCGATCAGGGCATGGGCGATTGAAGAGATGAAAAGGACAGCCCGCTCTGCCAAGGCCTTTGGGGTCAAGGTGGTCAACGGCTTTACAGGCTCGCCCATCTGGGCGCGCTGGTACTCCTTTCCCCAGACCTCCGAAAAGATGATAGAGGAGGGCTTTGCCCTGGTCTATAGGCTGTGGAGTCCCATCTTCGATGTCTTTGACGAGTGTGGGGTAAAGTTTGCCCTGGAAGTGCATCCGACTGAGATAGCCTTCGACTACTATACCACCGAGAGGCTGTTCAAGCTTTTTAATAACCGTGAGACCCTGGGCCTCAATTTTGATCCGAGCCATCTGGTATGGCAGGGGATCAACGAAGTTACCTTTGTCAGGGATTTTGCCTCCCGTATCTACCATGTCCATATGAAGGATGTGAAACTGATGAAAAATGAACGTGGTGGGGTACTGGGCTCCTTCCTACCTTTCGGCGATACGCGCCGCGGCTGGGACTTTGTCTCAGTCGGACATGGCAATGTGGACTTTGATGGTATCATCAGGGAGCTCAACAGGGCAGGGTATGAAGGCCCCCTCTCAGTGGAATGGGAAGACTCGGGCATGGACAGGACAACCGGTGCAACTGAGAGTTGTGCATATGTGAAGCGGATAAACTTCTCCCCCTCACACGTCGCCTTTGATGCTGCACTGAAGAACTAGAGGATTATCTCAGTTGAGTCCCTCTTCCTATGCTTGGCTCTGAAATTCTTAGATGTGCCATACGCTCCCAGTACCTTGCACTTCTCTCCCTCTACAAAGACCGTGTCATACTGGTCTCCGGAATTGAGGGGGAGGCTGAAGGTAATGGTTGTCTTCTTAGCTTCCTCCTTGAAGGAGATTGCCTTGGCAGAAGCCTTCCCTCCAAGGGAGACATCACTTGAGTGGCTGGTATTCCCCGTTCCATACTCGTCACTGATATGCACCTTTCCATCCTCCACATAGGCGAGGATGTAATCAGCATCCTTCATACGCTTTGTGGGGTTGAAGCCTAGCGATACCCACCCGGTTGTGGGGGCTGTCATGGTGAACTCGATGGTGTCGGCCTTGAAGACCCAGGAGAAGGACCAGTCTTTGGCGAACTCTACCGTGTTTTGGGCAAACAGGGGAGAGGTGAGCAAACAGAGAAAAATCAGGACGAAGAACACATACCACCCTCGCATCTTGTTCATACGGAACTCCTTGGACCAATTTCTGTTGCAAATCCGTTCTCCTTATTGATACTATAGGTTAGTGGCTAACGCAAGAATGCTAGGGATATATTTTCTTTCCAATCGAATAGGTGTATTCTTGCATCTCATGCCCAAGGAGCTCCTATGACCTTTCTTCAGGACCTTGCGTACACATCATTTCTGAATTTTCCCCTTATCGGGTACCTGGGAATATTCAGCTACCTCTCACTGGTGGCTACAGCTACCGTCTCAATCCTTACCAGGCGAAAGATTGCCAAGATCTCGATGCGCCATCACTTCCGCCTTGCCTACCTGACCCTCACCTTGGCTACCGTGCACGCTATCCTCGCCTTGGCTGTCTATCTTTGAGGCATGCAAAGCATCTTTTGAGGGTCTTTTCCCTGTAATTGCAACTGTTTCACTATGCTATCTTGTTCTCTTTTCTGGAGTTATTTCTTGAATTATTATCCGATTGGGGCAATAATGGAAGGAATCCTAGGAGGAAAACATGCGAAAAACAGATGTACTTGTAATAGGCGGAGGCGCCTCCGGCTTGCAGGCCGCCATAACCATTAAGACTACTTACCCTGAAAAAGAGGTTCTGCTCATCCGGAAAGAGGAGCAGGTCCTCATCCCCTGTGGTATCCCCTACCTGTTCGGAACGTTGGAGGATTCTAGCAAGAATATCCTACCCGACAAGCTTCTCACCAACGTTGGTGTTGAGATAGTCATCGACGAGTTGGTGGACATCCAGGTGGAGGAGCACCAGTGCTCGTTTGCCAGTGGGGACGCCATCATGTACGGAAAGCTCATCCTGGCCCTTGGCTCTGTGCCGACCAAGCCTGCATGGCTGAAGGGTGCCGATCTTGAACATGTCTACACCATTCCCAAAAACAAGGTCTATCTTGATGCGATGCTCGCAAGCCTCTCCACCATGAAGGAGGTCCTGGTCGTTGGGGCGGGGTTCATCGGCGTTGAAGTCTCCGACGAGCTGAACAAGCGTGGGTACAAGGTCACCCTTTTGGAGATCGAGAAGCAGATTCTCAACAGGGCCTTTGACCCTGAGTTCGGCGTGATCGCACAAGAGCACCTCGCAGAGCGTGGGGTGAACGTCATCACAGGAAAGGGCATCGCAGAGATCTTGGGCAAGGATGGGCGTGTAGAGAGTGTTCTGCTCAATACAGGGGAAAAGCTCAAAGCTGATGCTGTCATCCTTTCGATGGGCTACGCCCCCAACACCGCCATTGCAAAGAAGGCCGGCCTGCCTCTTAACGAGTTTGATTTCATCCGTGTCTGTGAGTACATGCGCGTCCTGCCGTGTAACAGCGATATCGTGGCAGTCGGAGACTGTGCTGAGAAGCGTGACTTCATCACACGTAAGCTCGACCGCACCATGCTCGCCTCGACTGCGTGTGCTGAGGCCCGTACTGCAGGTATGAACCTCTACTTCCTCAGTCCCTGCAAACCCTTCACCGGAACGATAGCCATCTATGCAACGGCGATAGGTCCCCATGCCTTCGGAACGGCCGGCATCACCGAGGAGAAGGCGATCCAGGAGACATTCTCTGTGGTTTCCGGCAGTTTCACCGGTATGGATACCCATCCGGGCAATCTTGAGCATACCCACAAGCAGACTGTCAAGCTGATAGTCGCCAGCGACTGCGGCATGATCTTAGGAGGTGAGGTCTACGGAGGTCCCAGCACCGGAGAGCTCACCAACGCCATCGGCTTCCTTATCCAGAATAGGGTGACAGTGAAGCAGTTGCTTACCATGCAGATCGGCACGCACCCCTTGCTTACAGGATCACCTGCTGGGTATCCCTTGATCAAGGCCGCTGAGGTGATCGTCAGGAAGATGCGCTAAAGTTATGGCCTTCCTGTGGGGCACTGCCCCACAGGAAGGCCATTGTCTTGTCTCACTCTCCCCAGCCATGTATTGGTTATTTATCCAAAACTATTCTGTTCATATGCACATACCTATGGTATCCTTGAAAAGGTACCTACCGTATGTGCTTATATTTTCACTGATATAGATACAAACAAGGGTTCTACATCTGCTTTTGCTTCAGGGGGCTGCTTACCAATGATGTACTCTCCGAATAATCCAAGTGTCGGATTCTTCTGTCTTGATGATGGGCTTTGGACCATCACCGAAGGGGTGGAGGATCTCTTGGCGTTTCTCGATTGCCCGGCAGAAGTGTTTGCCCAAACCTATCACAGCTCCCTGAAGAACCTCATGACCCAACCTGAGACCTCCCTTTTACCCCTTACCCAAAGGGTGCAGCTTTACGGCCTGGTGTGCCTCTGTTCAGCAGAGAGGCAAGAAGGGCGCTGGTCTGTCCGCTTGGACAGGCTCCCGTTTGATCTGCAGGATAAGGAGCAGGAGGTCGGGCATTTTCTGCTTGGGGAGGGGACTCAACTGCAGTGGGCGGATGAGAGCTTCTATACGATCTTAGGCATGGACAAAGAGGATTTTTCCTCCTCCTATGAAGGGGACCTCTGCCGCTTTAATGCATCGCTCTCATCCCTCCCTGTTCGCCTCTATCAGCATGTGGCCAAGCAGAATCTGCTGTTTTGTACGGGGGGGAAGGCGGGGTACTGTTTTCCCCTGTCCCCCTCATCAACGGTGAACACCTACCACAAGGCACTGCAAGCGAGTGGGATTCGTGTCTGGCAGTATGATGTGGTGAAGCGTACCCTCCAAGGGGTGAGCTTCTGTAATGCCGACCTCTTTCAGTTGGAGAGCTTGCACCGGCGCCTGAGGGAGGGCGAAAGATCAGTCTCCGCACAACTCTTCCTTGAGGGGGAGAGGCGGTACGTATCGGTGGTATACCAGCGGGAGGGCCCGATGGCCTTTGCCGTTGAACAGGAGATGACCTCCTTGGGGAGCAAGCAGAGATTCTCCTTTTTAGAGGATCACCTGAACAAGCACAACCTGCATAACGTCGTGAGGGCGGACCTGACTGACAACCAGGTGGTATACCTCAGACAGAGCGGTCAGCAGGATAGCCGTAGTGGTACAAACAGTACATTCAACGAGGTGTTTGAATCTATCCTTGCCTCATTGACCTCTGATGAGGAGAGGCAGACCTTCAGGCAGAGATTCAATTTGGTTGCCCTGCTGGAAGCACAGCAGAAAGAGGTTGATGAGCTCAGGATGGAGTACCGCACCAGTGATGAAGCGGGCTCTATACACTGGATGGAGGCTAGGGTGTTGCTCGATCGGGATGTGCACACCAACCATGTCCATGCCTTGGGAACCGCAAGGCGCATCACGGAGAAGAAGAAGCTTGAGCTCAGCCTCACCGAAAAGCCCCATCGTGACCCCATCACCAACTTGTATGATGCAAAGACCTTCTCATCCATGGTGAGCCTTGCACTGAAGCGTGAGGATGACCGTTCGCTTGGGTATGCTCTGGCCATCATCGAAATACCCGGGGCCGCTGTCTACAGAGAGATGCTTATTTCGCAAATGGCGCAGATCATCCTTCTAGCCATTGATGACCGGTGTATTGTGGGCAGGCTCGACCCTGTCCATTTTGGCCTCTTCTTTGAGACGATCGAGAGCAGTCTGGATACACAGCTCCACCTTGGGCGTCTGACAGGTCTGCTCTCCACTAGCTCGGCCTTTGATATCACCACACGAAAACTTTTTTTGTTTTCCGGTTTTACCACAGGGGTCTACAGCGACGACAGTTCTTTTCAGGCGGTGTTTGATAGGGCCACCCTGGCGCTGGAAAAGACCCGGGAGAGAGGAATCAACCAGGTCTCTGCCCATGAGGAGGGCCTTGGCAGTGCATTGGGCCTGGTCATGTCGCCCAGCGTTTTGGATATTCGTGCCCAAGGGGCGGTTCTGGGATGTATGGATGCGACTGTAAGGGGCGAGGATCTGGGATCGACGCTGCCGCTGATCCTCTCCCAGGTCGGTATGTACTACCAGAGCAAAAGGGTCTGCTTGCTGAGCCAGGAGCAGGGTAAAGCCCTGCAGGTGGCGGCAAGTTGGGAACCCACTGCATCGTCGCGCTCCTTTGTCCCATTTCCCTATGACCCGTTTGTCGGCCTGTTTGACAAGCAGCCGGTGAGGAAGCTTAAGGGCTCCGACTCCTTTTCCTCCCTTCCCTGTCTCGATGGTTCGGCTCTTCATGCTGGCACCCTACAGGTGTGGAACCTGGCTACGTGCTATCTGGTTGTGCTTGACCCGCTCAGTGATGACCTCTCCGTGCTGGCACACGCTGTCCAGCTGATCAGCAGCGAGATGACCAAAAAGCGTCTGCTTGATCGTCAGGAGTATCTGCTCTACCATGACAGGGATACAGGATTGAAGAATTTCCATGGCTACAACCAGTATACATCCACCATACAGGAGGATGCACTCTCCTCCTTGGCCTTGGTCATGGTGGACATCAACGACCTCAAGGAGGTCAACAGGCACCACGGCAAGGAGTTTGGCAATACGATCATCAGGACCATATCACGCCTCCTGGGCGAGTGCTTCTCCAAAGCCACCTTGTTCCGCATCTCAAGCCATGAGTTCCTTGCCATCAGGGGGGATGTCACTTACAAGGCCTTCAAGGCAAAGGTGGAGAGGCTCTCCTCCCAATTGGAAACCTTGCTTCCAGGTATGACAACGCTCGCCCAGGCATGGTCCGACCAGGAGAAGCACATCTCTGTGCTGTACAACCAGGCTACGATGGAACTGGGGGCGAACAGGCAGAACTCCTTGGCTTTTTCATCGTTGGGAGAGCATTACCAGCTCTATGAGGAGCTGCACGCATCCCTTGGCCGTGGAGAGTATTTGATCTATCTCCAGCCCAAGATATGGTGTGCCACAGAAAAGGTCTTTGGCTCTGAAGCCCTTATCCGTCATATGCATCCCACCCATGGCCTGGTATCGCCTGCCGCTTTCATCCCCAAGTTCGAACAGGATGGCCTGATAAAGCATATTGACCTGTTCGTCTTCGAAGAGGTGTGCAAGCTGCTCAAGCGTTGGCAGGCAGAAGAGCTGCCGCCGATGCCTGTCTCGCTGAACTTCTCCCGCCTGACCCTGCTTGATGCGAACCTCATTGCCAAGATGGAGGAGATCTCCTCCCGCCATGGCGTTGATAGCAAGCTTGTGGAGATTGAGATAACTGAAAGCTTTGGCTCATTGGACAGGAATCTGGTGAAGAAGGTTGTTGGGCAGATCGTAGAGGCAGGCTTTCCTGTATGCATCGATGATTTTGGCTCTGAGTACAGCAACCTCAGCACCCTCACCTCGCTGCCGCTGAGGGTCCTGAAGCTGGACAAGAGTTTGATAGACTCGCTGACCACCAGCGCAAAGGCTCAGGCCTTTGTCGAAGGGTTCATCGCCATCTGCAAAAAACTGGACATCCAGACGGTTGCAGAAGGGGTGGAGACCGAGGGACAGAAGAGCCTGCTTGCAAGCATGGGCTGTGATATGGTGCAGGGGTATTTCTTTGACAAGCCCTTGGCCATCGCGCAGTTCGAGCAGAAATATAGGGCATAGGGCTGCTCTACGCTAAGTAGCTCCGCCAAGAGCAGTGTAGACTATTTGCATGCAATTTGCTGAAAGGAGATGGACAATGAAGGATCGGTGGTATGCCCTTCTGCAAAAACTTGATGAGATGGTCGCCCGCCTCTGTATGCGCAGGGGAACCCGGGTTTTTCTGTTCCATCATATTGATGATGGAAGGGCAAGGACAGCGGTGAAAAAGCATATTTCTCTGACTACGGAGGAGTTCATCCTCTGGTTAGAGAACTGTCTTGCCAATGGGATTGAGTTCAGGCCCCTAAGTCAGATCAAGCAATACACCAAGGCCAATGATGCCTTTATCAGCTTTGATGATATTTTTTCCTCTGCCTATGAGACGACCATTCCGATCCTCGAGGCAAAAAATATCCCTTACACCTGTTTCATCGCCACCTCTTACCTGCATCGGGATGGGTATGCATCCTCAGCTGTGGTCGGTAGGCTCTCTCAATCCCCCTTGTGCGAGATCGGCTCTCATACTGTCGGTCATCCCAAGTTGAGAACCCTTTCCGCCGGGGATGCCAGTGTGGAGATTAGGGAGGGGAAGCGGCAATTGGAAGAGATAATCGGGCAAAAGGTCTCCCTGTTTGCCTATCCATACGGGACCTTGTCCACCTGTTCACCGAGGGACCGACTCTTGGTTGGCGAGGCTGGTTTTTCCTATGGGTTCTCGACCTATTCCAAGCGGGTTTCTCCCAAGGCTGTGTTGCGCAAGCCCTATTGGATTGCTAGGATTTCGATTAGCGGTGACAATTGGAAGTCCCATACTACTGTCTGATAGAATCTAGAAATACTCGTATAACCGAGGACATATTGAGCGTATATACATAAATTATCCATATTCTCCGTATTTTTCTTGCATATAAATAGACATTATGCATACGTTGGTGATACACTCGGTCAAAATATACTCTTATGATGGTCCGTTTGATCAGAAGGATTGCTTGTATGGAGAAGAAAAACATCGATTGGGGGAGTCTTGGCTTTACCTATACCAAGACCGACAGCCGATATGTTTCCCTGTGGAAGGGAGGCGTCTGGGATGAGGGGGCGATGGTCGCTGATGCCGATGTCACCCTCAGTGAAAGTGCCGGTGTGCTGCAGTATGCCCAGACCTGTTTTGAAGGGCTTAAGGTCTATACCACATCCGATGGCCGCATAGTTGCCTTCCGTCCCGACCTCAATGCAAAACGCATGCACGATACAGCAAAAAGACTGCTGATGCCCACCTTTGACGAAGGGCGTTTCATCGATGCCCTGGATAAGCTTGTCAGGGCGAACCTCGCGTATGTCCCACCCTATGGCAGCGGGGCAACGCTCTATATCCGACCGTTCCTCTATGGCAGCGGGGCGGTCATCGGGGTGGCCCCCTCACCTGAATATACCTTCAGGATGTTCTGCACCCCTGTCGGGCCCTACTTCAAGGGAGGGGTCAAGCCTCTGAAGTTGGTAGTCAGCGAGTATGACCGTGCTGCCCCCCAGGGCACCGGCCATATCAAGGCGGGGCTCAACTATGCCATGAGCCTCTATGCAGGCCATGAGGCGAAGTCCAACGGCTTTGCTGAAAACCTCTTCCTCGATGCTGCAACGCGCACCAAGGTGGAGGAGACCGGTGGGGCCAACTTCATCTTCATCACCGAGGACAACAAGGTCGTCACTCCCAAGAGCCCGACCATCCTGCCCTCCATCACGCGCCGCTCGCTGATGTATGTTGCACAGCACTACCTGAACCTTGAGACAGAGGAGCGCGACATCCCCCTTTCTGAGGTGAGTTCCTTCAAGGAAGGCGGACTGTGCGGCACCGCTGCGGTGATCTCTCCGATCGGGTCCATCACAACCAAAGAGGGTGTCATATCCATGCGTAGCGGGATGGACAGCATGGGCCCTGTTACCAAGCAGCTCTACGACACCCTCACCGGTATCCAGATGGGCAGGATCGAGGCTCCCAAGGGGTGGATCCACGAGAT
Source organism: uncultured Sphaerochaeta sp. (assembly GCA_964527665.1). Classification (GTDB taxonomy): domain Bacteria; phylum Spirochaetota; class Spirochaetia; order Sphaerochaetales; family Sphaerochaetaceae; genus Sphaerochaeta. The sequence goes on along the minus strand of CAZGOK010000006.1, from coordinate 10,329 downwards.
AGCATAGGGCAGACTGCCTGATGAGACAGTAAGCTTTCCAAACAAGAAATTATATGTAAGAGACCTGCCGATGAAGGCAGGTCTCTTGTTGATGGGGGTGTGGTCTTTCTTTTCCTGTTTTTGCAAGAGGCTGTTTTAAAAACTGTTTGCTCTTACCACCCTTTCTTTGCAATGGGCGCCTTGATTGTTTTCTTTCAGGTCACTCTGTCTCCACATGCCCGAACTTGGTGAAGACCAGGGCTATGCTCAGAGCCAGGGTGAACAGTGACCCTCCCACCCCTGCATTCCTATAGGAGCCGAACAGCTTGTACACAAGGCTGAAGAACCAGGGCCCGAGTGCGCTGCCGGCAACAATGATGGACATGGCAAACCCACTGATGGCCCCTATATGCTCCCTACCGTAGAGCTTTGGCCAGGTGACGATGTTCAGCATCCCGAACAGACCTGAGGCGATGCCGTAGGGCAGGAGAAATATCACTCGGACTAGGGGGCTTGAGAAAAAGACCAGGGCCAGGGAGGTGAAGAAAAGAGAGATTGCAAAGGCAACAAAGATCCCCTTGATGGGAAACCTGTCACTCAAGGAGCTGCCGCCGAACCTCGCGATGACAGAGATGATCGAGATGGGCAGGAAGATGGCGACAGCCTCATGGGCACTCTGGCCAAACTCAGAGAAGACTGAGACGACATGAAAGGTAAAAGCTGTTGTGAAGAGGGCGCAGAACCCCAAAGAGAGCAGGATTAGCCAGAAGCGCACCTCCTTGCGGGCTTGGGCGATATCCTTTTGTTCCAGGGCATCACCTACGCTAAAGCTCTTGGTCTTTGTGCGTACTGCCATACCCTGTTCCATCTCCATCGAGCAGGATGTAGGGTCGGATCGGAAGGTGAGCAGGAACAGCGGCAGGCATACTGCCAGGAGGATCACAGCCATTGCCACCAAAGCCCCTGACCATCCAAGGGTATCTATCATGTTCTGCAAGGGTTGGGGGGCATAGGAGAAGCCGAATGCGGTCACCACTCCCATGAGGCCTACAGCGAGGCCCCTGCGGGTAGAGAACCACCGGGCGACCATACCCCTGGAAACGAGGGCGAGCACGCCCTGGCCAAAGAACCTGATGCCGAAGAAGCCCAGGGTAAGTACCACCAGGGTCACCGCAGTGGCAGGCAGGCCGAAGGTGGTGACAAGGGTGCCTGCAATGGTCCGGGAAAAAGCCAGCAAGAGGAGAAAGAGAGCCAGAAAGAAGGTGGCGAGGCCGGCTGTAAGGCGCGCACCTTTCCTGTCATAGAAGATTCCTGCAAATGGGATGATGAGGCTGCTTGTCAGGGTTCCCACCATATAGGCACTTGAGACACCAACCCGTGTCAGGGAGAGGTCGTTGATGTAGTGGTCGGTAAAGACCGACACCCCCATGGTCTGCCCGGGTATGCTTGAGATCACCCCGATCGCCCCGACTACAAGGATGACCCATCCGTAGTAGAAGGGTAGTGAGGAGATGAACGATTGTTTTTTAGCCAGTATATGTGTCGTGTTGTCCTGCAATGGAAACTCCCTAGGTATGTTTCTATCCATCTTACAGGAGAGAAGTGTTTTGTACCACATGCCCAAATGGTTTGCAAATGCTCTTCGTTGGTGTAAAGTTGGACAACAGAGGAGGCCCCGGATGAAAAAAGCCATGCTTGGACTGTTTTTGCTCATGCTGTGTTCCTCCCTGAGTGCAGGGGCATGGAGCAGCATAGAGACTGTTCATACAACCATCATCTTTGAAGAGCGGGATGCCCAAAGTGCCCAGAGCCTTGCATCCTTTGCCGATGAGGTGCTCCTTGAACTCGCCTCCCTGCTTGAGCATATGCCAAAAAGAAAGGTACCGGTGATCCTTGCAGGCAGGCCAGCCTTCTCCAACGGCATGTACGCCTCGTTTCCCTCCTCGGTCATCCTCTATCTGACGAGCCCTGTTGACCGGTTCCTCGGATCGCGTTCATCCTCCTGGCTGAGGAGCCTCTATACCCATGAACTGACGCACTACCTGCACCTTAGCTCACCTATAGGGCTTGCCAAATACCTCATGTTCCTAGGACCTGAGGTCCCTGCGATGAATACTGCCCTGATGCCCCTGTGGTGGGTGGAGGGAATAACCACTTATACCGAAAGTGAATACGCCCCGGGCGGAAGGGGAGACTCCCCGCTTTTCGCCCTTACCTGGCAGTCACCAATGATCCAGGACTCCCTATGGTCCCTCTCCCAAGGACGGTACAACAGCGCCTTCCCCCCCTCAGGAAGGATCTACAGCACCGGCTTCCTTATGGTCGACTACCTTATGCGCCACTATGGAAAGGAGAGTTTTGCCCGGGTAAACAAGAACTTTGTCTGGTTTCCTTTCTTAGGCTTGAACTCAGCCCTCAAGAAGGAGACCGGCTTCTCCAGCAAGGCTCTCTTTGCCTTGGCCATAGAGGAACAGGAGGCTCTGCTACCCCAAGGCCATTCAGTGGGTCTTCAGTTCTCACCCCAGGGCTTGGGGGACTACTATCTGCCTACCTCCACTGAGCTTGGCCTGGTTGGGTACTCCTATAATCAAAAGAGGGGAGGCTCCTTGGTCCACTATGCCCCTGATGGAGCTCTACACGTGATCAGGGGCCTGCCCTATATCGAGCATGACTCGCTCTCCTTCACCCCAACACAGGTCTTGTTCACCTTTTCCTGGGCTGATCCCTTCCACCCATCATCCCTCCCTCTAGCACCGGCGAGCTACAACGACCTTATGCTTTACCACTACGCATCCGACTCCTTCAAGCGCATCACCGAAAGAGAGATGCTCACCCAGCCTGCTCTCAGTGAGGACGGCAAGAGAGTGTATGCCATCAGGCGTACAGATGACAGGCATACCCTGGTCAGCATCGATGCACATACGGGCTCCCTGACCACCCTCTATGATAACGCCCTGGGTTCAGTCTATGAACCAGTCCTGGCAGGGGAGGACACTGTGGTGGTGGTGGAGGTAGTGGAGGGTAACTCCTCGCTGGTGGCTATCGACAAAAAAGGAGGGGCAACTGTTCTGGTACCTCCTACCAGAAGCGAGATTCGCTCTCCGTCATTCTCAGATGGGGGAGTGCTCTTTGTCTCTGATGATACGGGTTTTCTGGCCTTGTATAGGTATGAATTGTCTAGCGACAAAGTCTCCTTGTTGCTCACCGACCCCCAAGGGGTGCTTGGCGGTCGCATCGAAGGTGATGCTCTGTTGTATGAGACTTGCACAGCACAGGGGGTAGCCTTGAAGCGGGTGAGCCTTGCCCAGCTCAAAGCTGTTCCTGTTACGCTGCAAGGACCTCTTGAGAGTGCTCCTTCTTCTGATCCAAGTATCTTCTCTTCCAAACGTTTTATTGATTATCCCCGCTTCAATCTGGTGCTTCCCTATCCGTTTGTCAGTGAAAATTCTGTGCAGCCGGGGCTTTGGTTTCATAGTCAGAGTCTCTTGCGCCGCCAACTTCTCATAGCACAGGTAGGATGGGACATTGATAAGGGGATTGCTGTGGGTGCCCTAGACTACCTGTACAACCCCGGTCCCTTCTCCGTTGGTGTGCAGGCTTCCTTTGACAAGGAGAAGAGGGGGAGTGTAACCCTTTCTTTGCCGCTGCTTTACAGCCCTTCACTCTACAATTACAAGCTTCTCTCCTCGCAGGGATCGGTGGGGCTTGTCACCCAGGCCACTGATGTCCTGTACTCGTTCTCCACTCTTGTTGGCGCCCAGGTGAAGGGTCGAGGCAGGCCCAGTGATTTCTTCGGGGCCCCCTTTGGCTCGGTGTCGGTAGGTGTGGAGGCCAAGGGGACGAACTGGGCCAAGGTGGACCAGACTCGCTTCTTCGCCTCCTTGGCAACCCAGGTGAGGATGTTCTCCTCTTCGCAGATGTTGGGCCTGCGCCTTGATGGCGTCACCGACAGCAAGGCTCAGGTGAAGCATGCCCTGCTGTACGAAGGCTTCTCCGACCAGGGGCTCGATGGGGATGCAAAGGCCCGTCTTACTGTACGCTACCATATACCCTTTGGCTTGCTTGACCTGCCCATCCCCTATGGGGGGATGACCGGTCTTGGTCTTAGCCTGACGGCCCAGAGTGCACTCTATCTAGAGGGGTCCTCTTTGTTTTGGGATGAGGAGGTGGTTTTGTCTGGGGCTCTGACTGCATCTGTTGTTGTGGGCAGCGGCTTGGCTGTCAGGCCCTTCATAGCCCTTGCCTACAGGGTGGGGGACGGGAAGACCAGCTTCTCGGTCGGTCTCAATGGTGGGGCTCTGCTGGTTACAGAAGAGCATTAGCTCAGTGTGGGTCGTGCCCGATATCCAGGCCCATCCCTATCAGGAAGATCCATGGACCGACATGCTTGGCAAAGGAGGAGTCCACCTCCTTGAGTGCCTTGGTGTCAAAGACATACTGGATTGCGGCGGCGATTCTGGGGCGGTAGCTGTTGTTCTTTGCCACCCACTGCCCATCCCTACCAAATCGGATCCCTGTCTCCAGGGCGACTGTCCCCTTGATCTCCTCGATCATGGGGGTTGTAAGGCTTGGCAGCAGGTTGAACCGCTGAAAGCCCCACAACGCCTTCATATAGGGGAATATGAGCTGTGTCGCCTCCCACTCCTTCTGATACCCTATCATCCAGGATGCAACGGTCATGCGCCGGTTTGGTGTCTGGGTGTCGTTTGTCATGGGTCCGCTCTTGTGCCGTGTCTGTAGGATGACCGGGCCGAAGGCCAGGGCAAAGGACTTGTTTGAAAAACCTCCCCTGTCATATAGCGATGCCAGGGAGTAGGTGAAGTCGGTATGGTCATAGCTGTCCGGTTGGAACAGCTGCATTATATCGATGCCGAAGACTCCGTAGGATGAACCGCTATGCTTGTGGTAGACCCAGGAGGTGGTCAATAACCCCCCGTCAAACTGGTAGGAGAAGGTCGGGCCGTTGAGGCGGTCCATCATCGATTGGTGGGCCGGGCCACCTGAGAAGTCATCCATAAAGGAGTAGCCCCCCTTCAAGGTAAGCGAACCTCCCAGCTTGAGGACAGCTACCACCTGGGCGGAATACTCCCACCCGAAGGTATGCAGGTAGGAACCCTCAAGGCCCATCTGGACCCAGCCAAGGGAGAACATGCCACGCAGGGTAGAGCCGAGGTTGAGATGGGCAGAGCTCTGGGGCCTGTCATACGGAAGGTGCACGGCGGGGCGGTCCATACCCTGGTGGACTCGGTTCTGTATCCTGTCAAAGCCAAGATCACCATCAATGCTCAAGCCTACCAGAGGGGTCAGGGTATAGGTGACCCCTCCCAAGCTAAGGTTGAGCGGGGTGTAGAGGTTGATGTTGACCTGGTCATAGCGATGGTCGGTGTTGACCTTATCGGTAAAGCCCAAGGCGTCGACCTTGAGGAAGACCTTGTCCTGGAGGGCTACCATCAGGTGGGACCCGAAGGAGAGCCCGTCATCGAGGTTGTCCCCAAGACCCATGGTGTACCAGTCATTTCCCAGCCCCAGATGCAGGTGGGTCATTTGCAGTGCACTCAGCTGAGCAAGAGAAGCGAGGAGCAACAGGAGAAGGGAGCATAGGCGTTTCATGGGCTACTCCTTTTCCGAGAGTTCCAGCCAGCGGTCTTCCATCTCTGCCAAGGCCTCAATATTGGCATGGTAGGTCTCGCTTCTCGTTGCCAAGGTGCCTAGCTCTGTCTCCAGGGCATCAGAGAAACTTACTTCGAGTTTTTTTTGTAGGATGTGCAGATCCTCCATCGCAGCGTTGAGCTCATCCAGTTCCTTCTTTTCCCGGAAGCTAAGTCCTTTTTTCTCATTTCTTCTTGAGGGGGCCTCGGCACTGTTGAGTCGGTCTGCAACAGCCTTTTGTTCAGCCTCTTCCTTTTTAGCCTGCTCCCTCTTTCGTAGTTCAAAGGCTCTCCACTCGCTGTACGGTCCTGGATAGAAGGAGACGTTCCCATCCATGTCCAGGACAAAGAGCTCGTCACAGGTCAGGTCAAGGAATGCCCTGTCATGCGATACTACCAGGGTGCACCCGCTGAAGTCCTGCACATACTGCTCAAGGTTCTCCATGGTAGGCAGGTCCAGGTCATTTGTCGGTTCGTCAAGCATCAGGAAGTTGGGGTCCTTGACCAAGCGGGAGATAAGGTAGAGGCGGCGCTTCTCCCCTCCGCTTAGGGTGGCTATCGAGCTTCTGTGCATGGTGGTGGGGAAGCCGAATATCTCCAGGAATCTGGCTGCGGTGACGATCTGCCCTTCGCTGAGGGTTATCCGTTCGCTGATGTCCTGGATAAACTCCAGGACACCCTTGTCACTGGAAAGATTGCGTCCTTCCTGGTCGTAGTAGGCGAAGACGGTGTTGATGCCGGCATCACGCTCACCGGTATCGGTGGCGGCATGGCCGGAGAGCAGGTCCAGCAGGGTGGACTTTCCCGATCCGTTGGGTCCCACCACCCCGATCTTCTGGCCTTTGGTAAAGGAGTAGGAGAAGTCGGTGATGACAGGGTTCATCTCATAGCGCTTTGAGATGTTCTTCACTTCCAGGATTTTCTTTCCGAGTCTGCGGTTGGAGGAGGCAAAGCTGCTTTGGACCGTCTCAGAGACATCCTTTTGCAGAGAGAGCATCCCCTTGATGCGGTCCTGGCGGTTGGTGTCCTTGCCGGTCCTTGCCCTGGGCCCTCGTTTGAGCCACTGCAGTTCCCTTCGCAGGACCACCGATAGCCTGTCCTGCTCCTTTTGCATCATGGAAATGCGTTCGGTGCGCCTCTCAAGGAAGGCGCTGAAGGAGCCTGGATGGAGGTACATGCTGCCCCTGTCCAGCTCCAGTATGGCGTTGCACACCGCATCGAGGAAGTAGCGGTCATGGGTGACTATGATCATGGTCATGTTGCTGTCCCTAAGGTACTTTTCCAGCCACTCGATGGTCTCGATGTCCAGGTGGTTGGTGGGTTCGTCAAGCAGCAGCAAGGTGGGCTTTGCACAGAGTACCCTGGCTATGGCGGCTTTTTTCTGCATTCCCCCTGAGAGGTTCTGCATAGGCTCGTCAAGCTTTTCATAGAGGCCCAGTTCCCCCAACAGGGATGTGTAGTCGCTTTCCAGGTTCCAGCTCCCTGTAAGGTCAAGCTGTTCGGTCAGGGAGGCAAGCTCCCTTTTGGTCTGGCTGTCCTGCTTTTTGCCGATTACCTTGTGGTAGGCGTTCACCAGAGCTATGCGTTTTCCTTCCCCCTTATAGAGGTAGGAGCGCACCGTATCCTCAGTAGTGAAGGTCATCTGTTGGGTGAGCATGATCAGTTCAGTTTCACGCGCAGTGGCTATGGTGCCGCTGTCCGGTGGCAGTTCGCCTTTCAGGAGGCGTAGGAAGGTTGATTTGCCGGTTCCGTTCTGTCCGATGAGCCCGACATGGTCGCCACCCTCAAGACCGAAGCTTACCTCTGAGAACAGAGGCTCTTCATTGAGGGTTTTTGATATATTTTCCAACGAGAGTACATTCATGTCCTTAGAGTATCAAAATGGGAATGGGAACACAATACGGGTGGCTTCTCCTCAGGCGGCCAAAAACAGGACGCCAACGCCTATAATCGAGACAAAGGTGCCAAGCAGGCTGGAAGTGGTGATTTTTTTCTTAAGGACGAACTTGTCTATGGGAAGGAGGAGGATGGGGGTGGTCTGCGTGATGGTCGTGACTATTCCCACAGGGGCGAGGGTAAAGGCCTTCATCTGGCTGGACATGCCCAGCACCGGGCCGACCATCGCTGCAAAGAAGAGCAGCATCAGCCACTTGGGATTCTTGAATGCGGCGAAATGGGAACGTGCATTCCTTTTGATGAAGAAGCTGTAGAGGATGAAGGTCAATAGGCCACCCACATTTCTCAGGAGGTTCGTCGATACCGGTCCGGTGGAATCCAGCGCGTATTTGGCAAGCAGGAAGGAGACTGACTGCAGAATTGAGGCAAGGATGGCAAAGATCATCCCCTTTGCCTTCTGTTTTTCTTCGTCTGCCCCCCCTTTTATCCTCATGCCGCCCACCACCATGGTTATGACTCCCAGGATGGTCAGCAGGATTCCCAGGATCTGTATCGGCCTCAGCCGCTCGGCAAAGAGGAAGTAGGAGAAGATCGCCGTAGCCACCGGTGAGAGGGTCATGATGACCATCGACTCGCGTGCCCCAAGCCAGACATAGGCATAAAAGAGCATCATATCGGTGAAGAAGAACCCGATGGCTCCGCTTGCAAAGAGCACCAGGTATGTCTGGGCGGAGAGGTTGGTGGGGAAGAATGTCCCTTCGGTGAAGAAGGCGAGCACTATGATGGCCGGCAGCGCTATCCACATGCGCACATGGGCCACTGCATCCGAGCCGACCTTTGTTCCCAGGTGACGGTAGATCAGGGAGTTCTGTGCCCAGCAGACTGCAGTAAGCAAGCCCAGCAGCTGTCCTATGATGAGGTTTCTGTCCATAGGAGAAGACCATATCATACCAGGGGGAATAGTTACAGCCGTATAGGGGAAAAGAAGGAGCCTGTGCAAGGATGCCCTGTCCAGGTCCAGTGGGGGGATGTAGATAACCCTGTATCCGGGCCCTGTTCTTTTTTGCTCTTTCTCCCCCTACTGCGTTGACCTATATGATGTCTGCTCAGTACAATGAGCGTATGACTAAAGATATTTCAATGAGACTGTCTGCCAAGGTCGCTAGCGACAACAAGGCGGTACAGCAGCAGGCTGCCAAAGAGGCTAACCTGCCTATACAAGATGTTACGGGGATGCGTATCCTTCGCAAGAGTATCGATGCAAGGCGCAACCCTCCGATGGTGGATATGCAAGTCCGTCTTTTTACCGGAACTTCCGAGGAAGAGCTGTTCGAGACAACGACGTTCGACTTTGTAGGGGATAAGAAGCAGGTCATTGTCGTCGGTGCCGGGCCTGCAGGTCTGTTTGCAGCCCTTCGCCTCATCGAGCTGGGCCTGAAGCCCGTCGTGCTGGAACGGGGTGTCAATGTGCGTGACCGCAAGAAGGACATTGCCTCTCTCTCTGCTCGCAATGAGCTCAAGGCCGAGAGCAACTTCTGCTTTGGTGAGGGCGGAGCCGGCGCCTATAGCGACGGAAAGCTCTATACCAAAGCCTCCAAGCGTGGGGACGTGGGCAAGATCCTTGCCCTGTTCTGTCAGCATGGCGCTTCATGGGATATCCTGTATGAAGCCCATCCCCATCTGGGAACGGAGAAGCTGCCCCTGATAATCGAGCAGATACGCAACACCATCCTCGCCAGTGGAGGGGAGATGCACTTTTTGACAAAGGTAGTCTCCCTGGTCAGGGAGGAGGGCAAGGTAACAGCTGTCAAAACCGAGAAGGGCGAGATCTATGAAGGGCCTGTCATCCTTGCCACCGGGCACAATGCGCGCGATGTCTACCAGTATCTTGAGGACGAGAAGATTGCCATCGAGGCAAAGGCGCTCGCCCTTGGCGTACGCCTGGAGCATCCGCAGACCCTCATCGACAAGATCCAGTATAAGAATGAAGAGGGGCGGGGCAACTACCTTCCTGCTGCAGAATATGTATTTTCAGCCCATATCGAGGGTCGGAGTGTCTACTCCTTCAACATGTGTCCGGGTGGCTTTGTCATCCCTTCCATGCACGAAGGTGGAACCCTTTCGGTCAATGGCATGAGCAGCTCCATGCGAAACGGAAAGTTCGCCAACAGCGCCATGGTGGTCGAACTGCAGCCCCAGGACCTTCCTCAGGAGCAGTTCGGAGGAAACCTTGGGGTGATGCGCTTCCAGCAAGCCTTGGAGGAACGCCTCTTTAAGGCAGGTGGCGGATCCTTTGTTGCCCCTGCACAGAGGATGGCTGACTTTGTAAACCACCGTCTTTCCAAGACGCTTCCTGACTCATCCTACTCCCCAGGGCTTGTCTCATCAGATTTGCATCGCTTGCTGCCCACCTTTATCGCTGAACGCCTTGCGGCTGCCTTTACCCTGTTTGGCAAGAAGGCCCATATCTTCCTGACCAACCAAGCAGTGCTCATTGCAGGGGCGACCAGGACCAGCAGTCCTGTGCGCATCGTGCGTGATGCAGAGACCAACATGCATGTCGAGCTTGCAGGCCTCTTTCCCTGTGGCGAAGGCTCCGGCTACGCTGCGGGCATCATCGGTTCCGCCTTGGATGGCGTTGCCTGTGCCGAAAGCGTAAGCAGCTTTCTCGCTTGAAGAGGGGTTTTCCCCCCATCGAAGGCGAGCACTCCCATACGCTCATCCTAGGCACAGGCCCGAGTGTGCGCTCCTTGTTGAAACAGCAGTACTACGGCCATGAACGCAATGCGTTCTGGCCGATCATGCA